>JAVVYT010000069.1:0-7329 GCA_036650995.1 Clostridia bacterium
CTCTTAGAATTTGGCTTGAAGGTCAAGACGCTGCATGTGTAACAACTTCAGCTGGTGCTGCAGTAGAAATTGGTATAGTATTTGAAGGAACAGATGTAGTAACCCCATAGTTTTATAACAATTACTTTAGTATTCAAAATCGCCCTTTAGGGGCGGTTTTAAAGGGAAGTATTTAAAAGATAGTTCCCTTTAAAACCTCTCTTATAAAAAGCAAAAACCATTAAAAAGAATTGCACAAAGCATAGTGCTTTGTCTAAATAAAAGGTAAATTAAAAAGGAGAAAATGTATGGCAGAGAATAAAAAAACAGGAGCAAGAAAAGTTATAAGCATAATAGTAGATGTGCTTATTTGGCTACTTTTAATAGTAGCAGTATTACTAACTACTATGGTGTTTACCTCTAAGAGTAATGGTGGAGTACCAAACTTACTTGGTAAAATGCCAATTTCCGTTCAATCGGGATCTATGGAGAAAGAATTTTTCAAAGGGGATATGATTATTTCCTCTAAAGTAAAAGATATGAGTTCTCTAAAAGCAGGGGATGTAATCTCTTTTTGGACACTAATAGAAGAGCAAAAGGTAATAAATACACATAGAATAGTAGAAGTTACAACTCAAAACGGATTACAAACTTTTACCACCAAAGGTGATAACAACCCTATAAACGATACTTCAAAAGTTAGCACAGCGGATATAATAGGTAAATACGATGGCTTTAAAATTCCAAAACTCGGAACAGCGATTGACTTTTTGCAATCATCAAACGGATTTTTATTTTGCATAGTATTACCACTACTTCTTTTCTTCTTATACGAATTATATAGATTTGTAATTGTGCTTATGGCATATAAAAAGCCAAAATTATCTTCAGACGAAGAGGACGAGATAAAGAAAAAAGCCGTTGCTGAGTATCTTGCATCACAAGCAGAAAACAAAGAAGATAATAAAGACGACGAGAAATAAAGGGATATAAAAATTTTAATAAGAGGACGGCTAAATAAACGTGGGTAATTTTTTCGAATTTTTTCTAGACTTCGCATCAATTATATTAAATGGACTAAAGCAGATTTTCCTTGGGATTTTCGGAGGAATTGTGCAGCTCTTTAATATACCCAAATTTATTCAAACGTTTTCAATTCATTCACCAAGTTTTAACGTTATAGACTGGGTGTTTGCAATAGTATCAGTAATTGTAATACTAGCAATTTACGTGCTAATAGGGTATATGATATTTTTACTTATCCGCAAATACATACGTTTTAGAAAATCTATTGTAGGTCAAGAGGATTTACTAGAAGAGCTTTCGGGATTACACCGTGAAGTTATCAAGCTAAATGCCGAAAAAGACAAGATACTTGCAATGAAAGTATCACAAATGGGTCTAAATCCTGGTGACTCTAATATAATAGATGGTGATATGGTAGTTGCAGGCGGTATCTCAGATAATAGCGATGATGACGATGCAGAGAATGACAAGAGAAGATTTTTCAGATTATCAGCTGTGGACGAGAAGTATCTTGAGTATACACCACCTCTATATAATAACGAGTTAAACCTTGAGCAGATATGCGAAACGTTCAGAAATTTTGCATGCTCGAGAATGAGATTATACTATGATGTAAATATTATCCGCCTACTATTTTCAGGTATGGGCTCTACTAAAATGATACTACTTCAAGGTATATCAGGAACAGGTAAAACTTCACTTCCATACGCAATGGGCAAGTTCTTAGAGAATGATGCAGTAGTTGCCTCTGTTCAGCCGTCTTGGCGTGATCGCACTGAGCTTTTTGGCTACTTTAATGAGTTCACCAAAAAATTCAACGAAACAGAAGTTTTAAGAAAAATATATGAATGTTCATATAACGACGATATAAACGTAATTATCCTAGACGAGATGAACATAGCTAGAGTTGAGTATTATTTTGCAGAGATGCTATCTGTCCTTGAAATGCCGGATAAAAACGAGTGGAAGATAGACTTAGTTCCAAGCTCCTGGAAAACCGACCCTACTTTATTAAAGGGCGGTAAACTTCAAATACCAACTAATCTATGGTTTGTAGGTACTGCAAATAACGATGATTCAACCTTTGCTGTATCGGATAAAGTTTATGATAGAGCACTTCCAATTAGTCTTGATTCAAAAGGTGTCGCTTTCGATGCACCAGATACGCCACCAATGAAACTATCCTTTACTCATCTTGAAAAACTCTTTAAAGATGCAATAGCAACATATCCAATTTCAAAAGAAAATCTAGCAAAGGTTACAAAGCTAGACATTTATGTTATAGAAAAGCTTAGAATAGCTTTTGGTAACCGTATTTTAAAACAGATGTATGATTTTGTACCTATCTATGTAGCCTGCGGAGGTACCGAGATAGATGGTATTGACTTTATCTTAGCTAATAAAATCTTCCGTAAATTTGAAAGCTTAAACCTTTCATTTATAAGGGACGAGCTAGACGGACTTATAATCTTTATGGATAAAAACTTTGGTAAAACGCATATGAGAGAGTCTAAAGCATATGTTGAGCGACTAAAGAAAATGTATTAAAAAACCTATAACTTACACTAATTAAAAAGGAGGTAAATCTTTTGAATTATCAATCTCTTGCAACAACTTTTTTAGATTATGAAGATGTTTTTTTAGAAGAGGATGCTTTTTATAAAGACTTCAAAAAAGTCATAAAAAATAGCAACAGCACCTTTTCACTAATAAAAAAGCAAGCAAATAAGCACCTAGAGTTAGACTGGATAGTGATAATTGAAGATTGTATAGCCTCACTTGATAAGTTAGTTCGAAACCCGAGAAAAGATATCGAAACTAGAGAAGAGATACTACCGATAGAAATTTCAAGGAATATAACATCGGAATCTATAAAACATCTTAGTCAGCACACGAATTTCATCAGTAAAATAGAGGGGGACAAGATAACACCGTCCAAGATTTTAAATGTATTTAAAGAGGAAACGTTAAACACCTATGAGAATAAATTTGTAAACACCCTTTTAAACAGATTATATATTTTTGTGGACAAAAGATACAGAGCATTAACAGCGGTATCAGATAAAGACAACTATTCAATGCTCAAAATGGAGCAGGAAATAGATATAAACGAGAATGAAAAGCTTGAAATATCCTTTGAGATAAAATCGAGTGTTAGCAGTGGTAAAACCACTAAAAGTAGTGCAGGACTTACCGATATAGCAAGAGTTTTAAAACTAGAAAAAATAGTGAGCGAGTATCAAGGCTCAGATTTTGTGAAAAACGTCGGCAAGTTTGGATTTATAAGACCACCTGTTATGCGTACAAATGCCATAATGAAAGACAAGGATTTAAGAAAATGCCTAAACTTATGGATATTTATCGAGAGCTACGAGAAAATCGGTTATAAAATAGATACTTTAGATGTATCAGAAAAGCCAAAAAGCGAGTATATAAATGAGCTTTATGGAATTACAGCCATTCAGTACGCACTCTTCAAAATGCACACAATCAAAGACGAGATAGCAATAGACGAAGAGGATAAAAACATTTTACGCAAAGTCCGAAACAAAAAAGGCATAGTGCCAAAATTTGTAAAAGACATCTATGACGAGTTTTCAAAAGACTATAATTTAAGTGATACACAGTTTAGAAAAATTATGAATACAGGCATCAAAAACATCAGTAAAACAAAGACTCCTGATGAAATTAAAATTAGAAAAGCAATTGATGATGCGTTAAAAGAGGAAAAGGAAAAATGCAAATTAAAGAAAGCATAAAAAGGCTTATTTTAATAGTTATTGTTTTAGCACTTCTTATCTTTGCCTCAATGGCATGGTTTATAGAAAACAGAGAGGTTAAAGGCAATAACCTATCACTTTTATCTGAGGGAACGAGTGATGTTAGCGGAGAGCTTTGGCAAAATATAAATGCCACCTGGACTAAAATCCCTTCATTGAAAATTGAAAATATGGTGGCAGGGCAAAAGCTAGAGTACAAAGTTATTCTTAAAAACATTACAGCAGTTAATAAAGCGGTAACCCTTCAGCTAACCGAAGTTTTAGAAGATGCCCTAAATGCACCCACTAAAATGATACCAATGCTATCCCTATCAGACGTACCAGCCTTAGCAGACGGTGGAACGCCAAGTGTCGGAGGAAAGCTAGACACGTTACTTATAAACAACAATCTAACTATTTATACAGGAGCAATAGTAAACGCAGGTTCTACAAAAGATATATTATTTAGCATAACGCTAGATAGTGCAGCTAAAAATATATACCAAGAAAAAAAGGTGAATGTAAAAGCAGTAGATGTAGTTTACAACTAAAGATAATATGAAATATTTTAAAAAAGCAATAACGATATTTATAAATGTACTGGTATTTTTAGTGGTAATAGCCGCAGTGTTCATTATGGTAAATGTAATGAATAATAAAATTCCAAGCATAGCAGGATATAGTATGATACGGGTAGTATCAGGAAGTATGGAGCCGTCTATTCATATCGGAGATTATCTATTAATTAAAAAGACAGATCCCGAAAAGTTAGAAAATGGCGATATAATTACCTTTTACTCACCGGACCCCGCAATTTTAGGAAAGCCAAACACGCATTATATAGTAGAAATAAATGGAGATGTGATAACTACAAAAGGGAAAGCCAATAGCGAAGTCGACGAGTATAAAGTGTCAAAACAAGCGGTAATAGGAAAAATGGTTACAAAACTTGATTTTATGAAATTCATAGAGCCAATAATTAACAATAAGCTAATTTTTATGCTAGTCATAATAGTTCCACTTTGTATAATGATATTTTTCGAAGTAAAGTCTTTAACAGATAAAAAGGAAAACAAAGATGAAGATAGTTAAAATCCTAGCTACTGTGCTTACAATAATAATAGCAGTTATGGGAATAGCATTTACAGCAATAATAATCTTTTCATACTCAACAGGAAATAGCCTTTTTGCAGTTTCAAGTAAAAGTATGGAGCCTACTTTAAAGGTAGGAGATTTAATAATCACAAAACCCGTTTCACTAAGTGAAATAAAAGAAAATGATATTTTAACCTTTCGTTCAAATACCGACCCTAAGATTACCTTTACCCATAGAGTTGTGAAAGTGGATGGTAGTAAAATTACAACCAAAGGAGATGCAAGCGAGCAAAACGATCCTTCAGAAACAGATTTTGCATTTTGCGTCGGTAAACTAAAAAACAAACTTCCATTTTTAGGATACATTTATATGCTCGTAGATTTAAAATATGGAATTTATATAATCGTAATTTTGATTTTAATCTACGCATCGCTAGAACTTGAACATTATTACACAAGCAAAAAAAATAACAAACAAAAACCCTTAAATTCAAACGAATAAAGCAAAAAAAGCGTTAAATTCTTAAAAAAAAGCAAAAAAAGGCAAAAAAACCCCTCGGATTCAACCGAATAAAGCAAAAACCAGCAACCCCCCCACCCTTAAATTCCACCGAATAAAGCAAAAAACAGCAAAAAAACCTCACCCTTAAATTCAAACAAATAAAATGAAAAACAGCCAAAAAAACCCACCCTTAAATTCAACAAATAAAATGAAAAACAGCCAAAAAAACACCCTTAAATCCAATGAAAAAAGCAAAAAGGAGGAAAACCGCTTGAAACGAAGAATAGTATTATTTACAACAATATTAGTATTAGTAGTTAACGCAATCTGCGTTGGCAAAACGTTCTCGTGGTTTACCATAACAGACGGAATTACAGCTGATTACTTTAAAACAGGCAAGCTAGATTATAAAATGTATGGTGATTTTATCGGCACAGGAGCTGTCGGAGAGATAGTTTTAATAGTCCCTGGTGATCATCTTTTAAAGCCTGTAACCCCTGCTACTACACCGATTAGCTACCTTCCAATATATTTATCAAACAACTCAACAGTAAACTCGTCAGTAAAAATTTCAGTCCACTGCACAGTATCAGATGTTGATGTAAACGGAAATCCTATAAATACTATTTCAGCGGATGATATAGTAACAGTGACTATTCCAACAACCTGGATAAGAACATCAGATACTGCGGTTAGAGAATGGATTTACACACCTAGTGGAAGTGATATTGTACCACCACCGACAACTTTTCCTACCACCGAAAAAATAAATGTTATATCAGATATTATGCTCTCAACCGCAGTATCACAAGCTCACGCAGGAAAACTTCTTAATATAAAAATTAAGTTTTACGCAAGGCAGGCAGATAATGTCACCTGGAGTCAAATTCAAAATACCGATTATGAAGCAATTATAAATACACCGTAAAAGCCACTAGAAATCAGTAAAAATAGTTCTAATAAAGGATAAAACTTTACTAAAAAACTATTAATATAAGGGAGATGTGATTGTGGTAGAAAAAGCAAATAAAATATACCGATATTTTTTGGCAGCAGCAGTAGCCATTCTGATAATTGCCGGTGTTGTGTTTATCATCACATCAAAAGCGTGGCTTTTACAGACCGATAAAAGAGAGTTTAACGCACAGATAGGCAAAATGGAATTTGACGTTGCTGTAAATAACAAAAATCTACCAGAAGGCACCAAATGGGAAACTAAAGAAATATCAGTAATAATAGAGGCAACAACTAAAATAAAAGAGGACCCGAAATTCAATATGGCAGTACTCCCCGCAGTTTTTCGTCTTACTAGTATCGAGGATATACCAATGAATATAACTACTGAAATTACTTTACCGGATATTTCAGATAATGGAATTTTATATATGGTACTCCCAGCACTAGAAAGCTATCCATTAGATAAAGATTACAAAAAATATATTGATAGTAAAATAGGGGTACAGCCTGATTACAACGCACTCAAAACCGCCCTTAATAACTACAATAAAACTACTTTATTAGGGTATAAAAGCAATATGGTAGGGGACGCATTTTCAAGCGATACTAAATTTATCCATCTTCAAACTAAAGGCGATTTTAAAGATATAAATATACTTTTTTGGGCTGAATATGATAAAGTTTTGCAGAATAACCCGAATTTTAATACACCCAAAGTCCCCGATTACAGGCATTTAGACCAAAATTTCACTATGAAACTTTCAGCTAGACAGGTACAAGACCCAGTTTTCAAAAACATTATAAAATAAATTTAAAGTAAATAGTTTGATGATTTTATAAAGAGAATTTAGAGTTTATTTCTAATGGTTTTTAAAGAAAACTAAAAGCTAGTTTTAAGAGATTTAAAAGCTTTTACAAAGAATAATTAAAGTTTGTTTTAAGAGATTAAAAAAATTTTACAAAGAAAAAATTATAGTTAGTTTAAGGGAGTTACAAAATGGATTTGTAAAG
>JAVVYT010000070.1:0-4669 GCA_036650995.1 Clostridia bacterium
GTCAAAATAAAGCTTTTCTATTTAGACGTTTACAAAATCTTTTTATAATTTTATTATAACAAGTATTTTTTAAAACTTTGCAAGGAAAATTTTCATTAAAAAAACGACTTGTATTAACAAGTCGTTTTGGTGGGAGAAGGTGGATTCGGACCACCGAAGCTAATGCAACAGATTTACAGTCTGCCCCCTTTGGCCGCTCGGGAATTCTCCCATGAATTAAGCCTTACAGCCTTAATATATTAACATATGATTTAAAAATTGTCAATAGTTATTTTACAATAAATTTAAGAAATAAAAAATTTTGTGTTAAATATCGTCTGAATCTATAAGAGTTATCCCTAACTTTAATAGCTCCTCTGCAAAAATCCCCTTACCACTTATTAAAGTTCTACTAAAACTGCCATCGTAAATTTCGTTTACTCCGCAGGTAGGGCTTTTTGATTTTAAAATAGCAACGTTTATATTTTTTGATTTTATCAGATCAATTGCAATCTGCACTGCTTTTTTATACTGCGTATCAACGTCTTTGCCATCTTTTCTAATTACTTTTCCGCAAGATATCTCGACAGGCTCTCTAGGACAGGGGATATCATTTAATATTTCAGGACAAACATCATAAATAATATCGCCCTTTTCTTTTCGCTCTTCTAAATAGGTAATAATTTTCTCGCTTTTATTATTACCTCCATTATATTTACAGTTTTCCCCAACTAAACAGCTACTCACAAGTATATTCATAAGCCATATCCTTTTTAGTTAAATATTTTAATTTATTTTATTTTTTCGTTTTAAACAAAAAAATTATAACTGAATTTCTTTTAAAAAAGCTATGAAACCCTTATAAACAAAGGGTTTCATAAAGCAAAAAGTGGTCGAGGCGACAAGATTTGAACTTGCGACCCCTGCGTCCCGAACGCAGTGCACTACCAAGCTGTGCCACGCCTCGATATATTAAATTACATTTTAGTGAACAAAAATATTGTTTCCTTTTGAGTCAATACCAACGATAAGAGGGAAATTTTCTATTTCTAGCTTTTTGATAGACTCGCAACCAAGTTCTTCAAAAGCGATAACAGTAGCTTTTTTAACGAATTTAGAATACAAAGCACCGGCACCACCGATAGCACAAAAATATACAGCACCATATTTGATACAGGCATTTATTACATCATCGTTTCGATTACCTTTGCCTATCATTCCACGTAAACCATTTTCAATAAGAGTAGGGGTAAATATATCCATTCTAGAAGAAGTGGTAGGACCTATTGAGCCAACAGCCATTCCGTTTTTAGCCGGGGTTGGACCTGCATAATAAATGAAAGCACCATTTATGTCAAAAGGAAGTTTTGTATTGCTTTTAAGCATTGCAATAAGCTTTTTATGAGCTGCGTCACGAGCTGTATAGATAGTGCCTGAAAGCTCTACTTCGTCACCAACTTTTAAGTTTTGTAGTGCTGATAAATCGTTTGTATTGATAGATACCATAAAATTAAATCCTTTTTTCATTTTTATTATAATAACATTTTTTTGAATGAATTTCAAGTAGTAAAAAACTTAAATACATCATTTTACAAAAAAAATCTATTTTTGGCAAATTTTAGTATACAAAAACAAAGAATAAGGAAAAACTATAAGACATAAAGTCGAAAATGTACTAATAAATACGATTTTATTTTGTTGCATAGGTCAATAAAATGTGTTAAATTTAAAAAAAAGGATAGGAGAAATAAAAAAATGAAAAAATCTACAAAAATACTTGTTATCGATGAAAGTTTCATCACAGCGACAAAAACAGCAACCGAATTAAAGCTAAGAGGGGCAGAAATTGTTGGCATTATAACCGACGGAAGAAGTGCAATTAAGGAGATTAAGGAGAAAAATCCCGATGTTGTACTACTAGAAATAGCTTTATCTTCTGTTGACGGATTATCAATTCTAAAAACAATAAAACAGGATACGATTAAAAAATCACCAATTGTTGTAATAACTACAAATGTTTCATCAGAATTTTCCCAGAAAGAGGCTATAAATCTAGGAGCCGACTATTATATGATAAAGCCACTAAATTATGACACAACAATTGACAGAATTACAAGTTTGGTAAATCAAAGCCAAACAGGAGCTTCAAGTCAAATTTCCGACTTTAGAATTGATAAGAATGTAATGGGGACTTCTCCACTAGATTTAGAAGAACAGATTACAAAATTACTTCTTGAAATGGGAGTGCCTGCACACATAAAAGGTTATCAATATCTACGCACTGCTATCACCCTCGCTGTCAATGATAATAGCGTTGTAAGTGCCATCACAAAGGTATTATACCCTTCAGTTGCTAAAATTCATCAAACAACTTCATCACGTGTTGAAAGAGCAATAAGACACGCAATTGAGGTAGCATGGGAACGAGGCGATTTAGAAATGTTACAGTCAGTGTTTGGGTATACAATTTCGTACACAAGAGGAAAACCTACAAACTCCGAATTTATAGCGTTATTAGCAGATAAACTCAGATTGAAATTAAAAAAAGCGGTTTAGCGAAGTTTTACATATTATTAATATAAAGATGTAAGATTTCCGAAAAATCGGAAATCTATTTTTGCCCTTTTTAGAGAGAATTTACAATTTTTTTAAAGGTGTTGCCTCTTTCTTCGAAGTTTGAAAACATATCAAAACTTGTGCTAGCAGGGGATAGAAGAATATTATCACCGGAAATTGCATTGCTAAAAGCAGTTTTAACTATCTCCTCATAGCTATTGCAAAAGATGATTTTTGGCTTTTCTTTGGAAGAATTTAAAACACTTTTTTCGATAGCTTTTGCGGTAGGGCCAATTAGAAGTAAAATTTTAACTTTATCACAGATATAATCACCAATGCTGTCATAAGATATCCCTTTGTCTTTACCACCGGCAATTAGTATAATTTTTTCGTTAAATGTAGAAAGAGCAGCTATTGTGCGGGAGGGACTGCTATCTATTGAGCTATTGTAAAAACTAATATTGTCTTTTTCACGGACAAACTCTAATCGGTGAGATACACCTCCAAAAGTTTGCGCAATAAATTTAATCGTTTTTGTCGATACATATTGATGTACAGCACAAATTGCAGCCATATAGTTTTCGATGTTATGGTCGCCCTTTAATTTTATATCGTTTTTATTCATTATAAGCTCATCATTAAAGTAAATATTATCGCCCTCAAGATAAGCACCTGATACTTTAGTTTTACGTGAAAAGCAAAGAACATTACTTTTAGCTTTGTCAATAAAACTACGAGTTACATCATTATCGTAATTTAAAATAACAGTATCATTTGAATGTTGGTATTTATATATGTTTTCTTTTGCCTCAATATATTCCTCGTAAGATTTATGAACATCTAGATGATTAGGGGATAAGTTTGTAATAACAGCAACACTAGGTGACATTTTCATAGTGTGTAGCTGAAAGCTTGATAGCTCAACTATTACAAAATCCTCTTTATTAATTTGATTAATTAAAGGCAAGAGTGGAGTTCCAATATTTCCACCTAAATAGCAATTATATCCTTCTTTTTCTAAGAAATTTGAGATTAAAGTAGTTGTGGTAGTTTTTCCGTCACTTCCTGTAACGCCAAATATCTTTGCAGGGCATAGCTCAAAGAAAAGTTCCATTTCACTTGTTATAATACTACCATTTTTGCGTGCGTTTAAAAGCTCTTTTGTGTCAAACCTCATAGCCGGAGTTTTAATTACATAATCTTCTTTTATGTCTTTTAAATAATCTTCACCACAAATAAGCTTTACATTAAGTGAATTTAGAAGAGTTACAGTTTCTTTGTTTAATAGGCTAAGCTCTTTTTTATCACGAGCTATGATAGTAGCAGAAGTTTTGGATAGCATATTAATAATCGGAGTGTTACTAATTCCTATACCGATTACTGATATGCTTTTTCCTTTAAATTTTTCATTAAAACTATTTTTATTAATACTTTGCATTTAATCACCAACAATTTCTAAATTATATTTTTTAATGTTCGTTTTACCTTTGACTTTTATATTAATATTATATTTTTCTTTTAAATAAATTGCGTTGCATTTCTTATGACCGATTACCTTTGAAATATCTTGAGGATTGCAATAGATAGTAAGTGAAGTGCTAAAAATCGGCATATTCTTTTCAATGATATTAAGATATATTTTATTGAAAACTAGTTCACCAAAAGCCGGGTGAAATGGACCTGCTACTATGTCGTTTTGTAAGCCGTCTTCATTATGTAGCCCAGTTCTAATTATTTCAATATTGTTATTAATAAAAAGAATTGAAATTTCAGCCGATAGTGAAACTGCCTCATTAAGGGATAGCGGTGTATACTCTTTAGCTAATAGCATCTCTTTAAGCTGTGTTTCATTAAGGGTAATAACAGGATATATTCTAACTCCATATGGCTTTAATGATACAATTTCATTTGCAGTTTTAAGAGCTTTTTTTGTGGTATCGTTTGGTAAACCTATCATCATTTGCAAAATAAGTGTAAAGTTATATTGCTTTACAAGTGATACAGCATTAAATACATCAGCCCTTGTATGGCCACGTTTTGCGGTTTTTAAAACCTCATCATCTAGACTTTGAACACCAAGCTCTATTGTTTTAACACCATACTCTTTTAGAATATCCAAAATGTTAGTGGAAAT
>JAVVYT010000070.1:4679-7310 GCA_036650995.1 Clostridia bacterium
ATAATCAGGTCTTGTAGAGAGTCTAATGGAATTTGTAAATTCTCTTGCAACAGAAAGATACTCTATCATTAAATCTTTTTCAATGCCGGTAAAACTACCACCATAAAAAGCAATTTCAGTATCTTTTAGATTTTCAGCCTTTAGCTTTTCGTATAAAGACTTTGGCGTTATAACATCAAGAGTGCCTGAAATTTTTCGTTGATTACAAAAAATACAATCGTTTTTGCAGGCTAAATGTGGAATAAAAACAGGGTAAATTTTTGCCATTAGTTTACTCCCATTAACGAAAGGGCATCTTTAGCCGCTTCTTGTTCGGCATCCTTTTTACTTCTGCCGGACCCTTTTCCTATGACATTACTGTTAAGATGAACTTCACTCATAAATATTTTGTTGTGGTCCGGTCCTGATTCTTCAACAAGAACATAGGAAATAAGCTCACTTGGATTTTGCTGAATAATCTCTTGGAGCGTTGTTTTGTAATCTTTAAAGGTGATTTTATCTTTATGCTTAATACTATTTTCAAGAAAAGGTAATACAAATTTTTTAGCAGTTTCAATATCAGAATCAAGGTAGATAGCGGCGATTAATGCTTCAAAAGCGTCCGCTAGTAAGGAGGGTCTATGTCTACCACCGGTTAGGTCCTCACCTTTTCCTAAAAATAAGTAGCTACCTAAATCTATCTCTTTACTATATTCATAAAGAGCCTGTTCACAAACAAGAGAGGCACGAATTTTAGTAAGCTCACCTTCAGGCAAAGTAGGGTAGAGATTATATAAAAACTCAGCGGAAATAACCCCCAAAATACTATCTCCTAAAAACTCAAGACGTTCATTAGAAAAAACGCCTTTTTTCTTTTCGTTTGCAAAAGATGAGTGGGAGAGGGAGGTGGATAAAAGCTCTTTGTTTATAAAAGTATAATTTATTATTTTTTCAATTTCCATAACGAAACCCCTTAATTAATATATCACTCTTAGTATATGATTATATTTTAATAGTATTATTATATCACTTTAAAGATAAAAAGTCATTATCTTTAATGAAAATAATAGTAATATATTAAAAGATGATAGATATAATAATACTATAATTGACTTTTAATGAAAAAATGTGTATAATAATGTTCAGCTGTTAAAGTTAAAAATCTATTTAAAAGGAGATTTAGTTATGGATAATTTTAAGACTATTGCAACTAACAAAAAAGCATTCCATGACTATTTCGTTAGAGAACAGTTTGAAGTAGGAATTGAGCTTTGTGGCACCGAAGTAAAGTCGCTTAGAGCCGGAAAAGTTAATTTAAAAGATAGCTATTGCTACATTAGAAATGGCGAACTTTTTGTTAAATCAATGCATATTAGTCCTTATGAAATGGGTAATATTTTTAACCACGACCCACTTCGTGAAAGAAAACTACTTATGCATAAAAAAGAGATAATGCGTTTGCTAGGTTCTACTAAACAAGATGGCTTTTCACTTATTCCAATTTCACTTTATTTTAAAGGTAGCTTGGTAAAAATGTGTCTTGGTGTATGTCAGGGTAAAAAACTGTATGACAAGCGAGATGATGCCGCTAAACGTGATGCTAAACGTGAAATGGAACGTAATTTAAAAGATAGAAATAGGGAATAACAGTTATAATATGGGGATGTAACGGGTTCGACGGGGATATTGAAGCATAATAAGCGGGTAGCTTTTGGCAAAGCTATAAAAGCCTAAACGTTTTTTTAAACGCTAAACAACCAAAATTAATCGCTGCCTAATTAGGTAGCCGTCCGATGTGGGTGGACCACGAACTACAAAGGGCGTCATTTTAGTGGTGAACGTATCTTGCAAAGCTTTGCGCATTATATGTATTATGAAGCTACTAAAACATTTAGCCTGCCACTTGGCGAAATGCAGAGGGAATGTAAAATAAATGGCTACACTCGTAGAAAGTTATGTGAATAGATTTTCGGACAGGAGTTCAACTCTCCTCATCTCCACCAAAAAGAAACAACAATTTTAAGTTATAAATTGTTGTTTCTTTTGTATTCTTCATTTTTTCTTTGCGAAACGATTAAAATCTTGATTTTAATGTGTTCTATCCTACTTATGGGATAGAACTTTTTTCGTATAATAGGAAAGTTCGCCAAATGTCAAACTCTTGATGAAAAAAGCTCGCAAAATGCAGGCAAAGTAAACAGACAGTGATTAAAAGAGGTCAATATAAAATCCTTCTTCAAATCCACCGTCATCCAAATCATCATCTTCCGTAAGAAATTCATACATATAGAGCAGGAAAGAATCAGACATATCTCTGACCAGTTTGGCAGTCATTCCTTTCAGTGGTGAACTCTTCTATACAATTATTTTAAAATTATTTGTTTCAGTAAATTTCCTTTGTGACAATTTAGTACTTTACTTAGTGTTTCCAGAATGATATAATAAAATTGTTACACACTTTATCTGAGTAAGGCTTTACGCTCACATCAGACTGAGCATAATCTGCATATTGATTAGGAAATCATTTTTATCATTTTAATTCAAAAAAAAGCGTAACTTTCTGTTGAAAAAATGTTACCTTTCTTGTGCCATTATGCGATACTATATCTTTTATATTTGCTGAGGCAAATGATATAACACCAAAGGAGAATT
>JAVVYT010000071.1:0-7262 GCA_036650995.1 Clostridia bacterium
TAGTTACTAAAAAGAAACTATCAAAATAGTAACCTAAATTTTACTTTGAATTGCTTTTAAAAAAACAAAGACAAAAAGCTTTCTTTAAAAGACAATCTAAAAAAAGCAAAGACTAAAAAGCTTTCTTTGAAATTTCAACTTTTAAAAAATCTAATTTTTTCTTTAAAGAATGGCTTTTAAACCATAGCTAAATAATAATTAAAAAACATCAACATCTAGGTTTTTAAAATCTAAATGCTGATGTTTTTTTAAAGTACTTTTAGAGTAAGCTAGCTTGTTTTATAAACTTAAAATATTACTAGTTATTTATAAAGATCTTAGAATATTACTGAATATAATAAAACTTAAAAATATCACTTCATATTAATAAAACTTAAAATGTCATTGGTTACAAATCGGCTTTGAAAACTTCGATACTTCGCTCTAGAATAGCATTTAATTTAGCAAGGAGTATTCCGTAATTTGTAAAAGGGATTTTGTAATCTTCAGCACATTTTTGCCTGTATAACACTTCTCGCTCGTTTAGCATACAACCGCCACAGTGGACTATTAGTGAGTATTTAGCTAAATCAGTAGGGAAAAATCCGCCTGAGGTAAACTCAAAGTTAAGCTCTTTTTTCGTAAAATTTGTAATTAGCTTTGGTAAAAGTTTAGTGCCGATATCCTCGCACTGCCTGTGATGTGTGCAACCCTCGCAGATTAAAATGCTGTCCCCATTTTGAAGATTATCAATACCAGTAGCTCCGTTTACAGCGGTTTTTAAAATGCCTTTGTACCTTGCAAACACTATCGAAAAAGAGGTTAGTAAAATATCTTTTGGTACAATCTCGCTTACTGTTTTAAAATCCTTGCTGTCAGTAATTACAAGCTTTGGGGGGTTTTTAAGAGAGGAAAGTGCAAGTGCTAGGGTACTAGTTTTGGTAACTAAGCTTACTGCATCGTTGTCTAAAATATCACGTAACGTTTGCACCTGCGGTAGTATTAATCGCCCTTTAGGGGCAGAGGAGTCGATAGGAGTTACAAGCACTATCAAATCATTTTTTGCTATTACTTTGCCTAAAATATCAGACTCCGGCTTTAAAGTCTTGCTAAAATCAGCTAGCTTTTGCTTTAACTGCTCTATCCCTATTTTGCTTGTGGCACTAATCATTATCTCGTTTTTTTGTAAATTTTCGGTTTTTTTAAGGTCGCATTTGTTGTAGGCAATTATATAACGTATATTTTTTTGAGTAAGGAGCGAGATAAGCTCTTTTTCAATCGGTGAAACGCCTTTTGTGCTGTCAATAACTAAAACTGCGATGTCAGTTTTGTTTAAAATCTGCCTTGCTTTTTGCACCCTTTTTTCACCAAGCTCGCCCGTGTCATCAAGTCCCGGGGTGTCTATTATCACGATAGGTCCTAGCGGTAAAAGCTCCATTGCCTTAAAAGTAGGGTCGGTTGTCGTTCCTAAAACGTCCGATACAATAGAAATTTCCTGATTAGTTATAGCATTTACAACACTTGACTTCCCGGCATTTCTAAGACCAAAAAAACCTATGTGTAGCCTGTTTGCCATCGGTGTCTGATTTAAACTATTTTCCATTTTGCCTCCTTTTATCTTTACAGTTTGTCTTTTCAAAATAACCTAAACTATAATTTTTCAATCTAAATTATTTTTTCAAAACAATCTAATCTTTAATCTTCTCAAATTATTTTCTTAAAACAATCTAATCTTTAATCTTCTCAAACTATTTTCTTAAAAACAATCTAATCTTAAAAATCATTTTCTTTTTATAAATTTAAAATCTTAAAATCTAAAATCTCGTTTGCCATTTGATATATCTGTTAAATGCTCTATGCAAACATTTCTAACGGTATCTTTTGGGATATTTGCAAGCTCTTTTTCAATAAGTGCCTCGCCTAAAACCTTTGTTTTTTCACTTGCATAGTCCTCTAAAAATTCTTTTAGCGTTATGATCGCATTAGGGTGGCAACAATTTAGTATCTGCTTGCTTTTGCAAAGTGCCATAAATCTATCACCAGTTCTGCCCTCTCGGTAACACGCTGTGCAAAATGAGGGAATGTATGAAAGCTCCATTAGCCACCGAACAACCTCGTCTAGTGTCCGCTGATCTGATACGTCAAACTGCTCTGTATCATGCTCTCGCTCCTCATTTGAATATCCGCCAACACTCGTTCTAGAAGCTCCGCTCACCTGTGAAATGCCAAGTGGTAGCAACTTTTCACGAACTGCTTTGCTCTCTCTAGTGGAAATAATCATACCAGTGTAAGGCACGGAAATTCTAATAATAGCGCAGATTTTAGCGAAAATTTCATCGCTAATGCTGTTGTCAAAGGCGGTCGGGTCAATATCGTCCGCTTTTTTAATACGTGGCATACTAATAGTGTGTGGACCTACATTATGCACCGCCTCGAGATGCTCTGCGTGCATAAGTAGTCCGGCAAGCTCGTATCTGTATAGCTCAAGACCAAATAAAACACCAAGTCCGACATCGTCAATCCCACCGTCCATTGCCCTGTCCATAGCCTCGGTGTGGTAGTCGTAGTTGTGCTTTGGACCTGTTGGGTGGAGTGCCTCGTAGCTTTTTTTGTTGTACGTTTCTTGAAATAAAATGTAAGTGCCAATTCCTGCCTCTTTTAAACGTCGATAGTTCTCGACTGTTGTCGCTGCAATGTTTACGTTAACTCTTCTTATAGCTCCGTTTTTGTGCTTTATCGAATAGATAGTGTCTATGCACTCTAAAACATACTCAATCGGGTTGTTTGTAGGGTCCTCTCCGCACTCAATTGCTAGGCGTTTATGCCCCATATCTTGAAGTGCTATAACCTCTTTTTTAACCTCTTCTTGTGTTAGCTTTTTACGTTCAATGTGGCAGTTTTTAAGGTGATAAGGGCAATATACACAGCCGTTTACGCAGTAGTTCGAGATGTAAAGCGGTGCAAACATTACTATCCTGTTTCCGTAAAAATCCTTCTTTATCTGCTTTGCCATTTTAAACATTTCCTCTAAAATAGTAGGGTCATCACATGCCAAAAGTACCGATGCCTCTCGGTGGGTAAGACCTTTTAAAGCTTTCGCTTTCTCTAAAATCTCACGGATTAGTGGTAGATTGTCTTTGTTTTTATCTGCATACGCTAACGTATCTAGTATCTCTTTGTCATCAATAAATTCAGTCGCTTTAAGGGATTTTTTGTCGTACATATTCTTTTTTCTTCTTTCTAATATTGTATTTTTTTATTTTGTATATGCTAAGTTTTATTTTTGTATATGCTAAGTTTTGCTTTTAAATTTTTATTTTTTGTAGTCGCCTTTTGATGTTACAATTTCATAGCCAATGCTAGCCATACTTTTTTTAAGATGTGAAACACTTTCGCTAGCCTCGTCACCGGTTGAAATTTTTCCGTCATAAAGTAGGTATTTTTCACGAACTAAAAGAGGGGAGAGGTTAGGCATAATTACGTTGCACCCTGCTAAAATTCCGCTTTCTCTGCCATTTTCACTAGCTGTTCCTAACGCAGTAGTTGCCGGCAACAAAACGTTTGGTAGCAGTAGCCGTATTATGCTAATAAGCTTTAAAGTAAGGGCAACACTTCCAGCATGCTCGTCTTTAAAAGGCGTGTCTTTGTGGGGAAGAAAAGGGCCAATTCCGACCATTTCGGGGGAAAACTCTTTTATAAAAAGTAGATCCTCTATAATGTTGTCGATAGTCTGAAAAGGTGAGCCTACCATAAATCCACAGCCGACTTGATACCCTAGCTCTTTTAATGAATATAAACATTCTTTGCGATGTGAAAGCGTTAAATTACTAGGGTGGAGTTTCGAGTAATGCTCGCTGTTTGCTGTTTCGTGGCGAAGTAAAAAGCGGTCAGCGCCGGCTAGTTTGTAGGCTTTGTAGCTCTCTTTGGACTTTTCACCGATTGAAAGGGTAATAGCACAGTCGGGGTATAAATTTTTAATGGACGATACTATGTCACAGATAATATCATCAGTATAGTATAAGTCCTCTCCGCCTTGTAATACAAACGTTCTAAACCCTAAAGAGTACCCGTTTTTACAGCAATCTAAAATCTCAGCTTTGGTAAGTCGATATCTGCTAGCTTTATCGTTTGATGCCCTTATTCCGCAATAATAGCAGTTGTTTTTGCAGTAGTTTGTAAACTCAATTAGCCCTCTTATATAAATGTCTTTGCCATAAATCTCTTGTCGCTTTTTGCAGGCTAATGCTCTTAAATACTCGCTCGTTTTAGGGTCACTATCTAAAAGTAGTAGCTTTAGTTCGCTTTTTGATAAGATAGCATTTTGTGAAAGGGCGTCTATTATCTCTTTCATACTACGTACCTACATTTATAAAATTAGAGTAGGCAATCTTGTTGCTAACTCCGCTAAGTCTGCCTATTTTGCCCGATAACGCACTGATAGTGTCTTGCGGTGCGTCAATTGCTATGCTTATTATGTTGATTTTCTTCTCACGATATGGTATCCCCATTCGACCTATTATATACTCTCCATATGAATGTAAAATCTCGTTAAGTGAAATTACTGATTCTGGATTTTCAATTATTATCCCAATGAGTGCAACTCTCGTTTCCATTTGTATCTCTCCTTTTTTTTAGCTGTAAACCTATCTTTTATCGTAAAATTTGTGCTTTAAAAAGCTCCGTGTCTTACACAAATTTTTGTGAAAAACAAGGAGCTAAAAGTTAATATTATTCTAACAATTTTATTCTAGAAACATTATTCTAAGAATGTAATTCTAGGAATATAATTCTAGGAACATCATTCAAAGAACATCATTCTAGAATGTAGAATTAAAAACTCTCGGCTTTAAACTCGGATATAACTCCTTGCTTTCAGAAAGTGGTTTTATATTCTATATGATACATCAGATAAGAGAGGTTGTCAATCTTTTATTTTTCTATTTTATCCATTTCCAAACACTGTATTTTTCGGTATTAGTTACGATAACCTTTTCTGTAATGTCGCCATTTTGATAGCTTGAAAAGGTGGTGTCCTCGTTTAATGGATTTAGGGTAAACCCTTTTGTAGCCATATACTCGTCAAGGCTTGTAGTAGTTTTTGCAAGGAAAACACGTGGCTTTTGCTGAATTTCTACCTGTGTTGTATCGGTGTAGTAAATCTGTGCAATTCCTAAAAAACTAGAAAATGGACTGAGTACCGAAAACATCTGGTAGGAGATAAATGAAAATACCCCCGATAGTATTACAAATATCAAAACTATTATAAGGATAATTTTCTTTAGATGACTTTTAAACATTCTTTACCTCGTTACTTAAATAAACCAGCATCATACTTTACCGATAAAATTCTGCGTAGACTTGTGTTTATGCGATCCTCTGATATAGTACCTGCTGTCACCGCCTCTAAAAGTGCTTTGCGTGCCATGTTTAGATCCTTTGGCATAAGTAGCATATCAACCCCCGCTTTTATGCAGTTTGTAGCTACATTTCCCGAGTTGTAATACTCTGTAATAGCGCCCATACTAAGCGAGTCTGTAATGACTATCTTTTGAAAACCTAGCTCTTCTCGTAGTATTTCTGTTATCATTTTGTGTGACATCGTTGCAGGTAAATTATCTGTTGTGATGTTTGGTGTTTTTATGTGTGCTACCATTATAAAGGGAATGTCGTCTTTTATAGCTCTTTTAAATGGTATAAACTCTTCTGAGCGGAGCCTCTCTATGTCGTGCTTTACAATAGTTTCACCTTTGTGCGTGTCGGTAGTGGTGTCGCCGTGACCGGGGAAATGCTTAGCTGTTGCTAGTACGCCATTGTCGGTAAGCCCTTTATAGCAGAGGATACCATATCGGCAGTAGGATAGGGTTTTGTGCCAAACGCACGATTACCGATTACAGGGTTTTTAGGATTTGTATTAATGTCGGCGTCCGGTGCAAAATCAAGGTTTATTCCAAGCGGTTTTAATTCCTTAGCAATGCGTGACATCATATTGTATGCCTTTTTTGTATCACCAGTTTTGCCAATGCTACCGGCTGTCGCTTCTTTTTTAACGTCTAGCTTGCCACTTGCGTTAAGTCGGCTAACCGTTCCGCCCTCTTCGTCTGTTCCAATAAAAAGTGGAATGGTGCTTTCTTTTTGCATATCAGAAACAAACTTTGTCGTTTGCTTTGCTGTATCGATGTTTTCACCAAATAATATAACACCACCAACTGAGTAGTCCTTTATCGTCTTTGAAATTTCATCGTTTATAGCAGTGACTGCATTACCATTTGCGTCTTCTCTAAAGGCAACAAAAAATAATTGCCCGATTTTCTCTTCTATGCTCATTTTGGAAATTTTCTCGTCAATGGCATTTTTCTTGATAGCTTCTGCCGAAAGATTGTTAGGCGTGCTGTCAGGCTCACTCTCAACCTTGCTTTCAGGCGGTGTAGCACTAGAGGAGCTGTCCGAGTTTATAGGCTCACTACTGCTAGGAGCTGCGTTGTTTGCCACGCACCCCATAAGCACAATGCCAAGAGTTAAAATTAAAATCGCTGTGACTATCTTTTTCATTATTACTTTATCCTCCCACTTTTTAAAGCTATATAATGTACATATATAAATCATATCATATAAAATCTAAAAAATCAAAAACTCTATCCCTATTTTACCGCAAAACATTACCTTTTACTAAAACAAAGCCTTTTTCAAAAAGAAAAAGTTCAAAAACAAAGTTTTTTACAAAAGCAAAAAGTTCAAAAACTAAGTTTTTTACAAAAGCAATGTCTTTCACAGTAAAGTGTTTCAAAACAAATTATTTTACAAAAGCAAAGTTTTTTATTAAAACAATTTCCTTTTAAATCGTTAGATAAAATCTACTATCTGTTGGTAGGTTACGTTAGTTTTAGTAGAGGGAGGGCTGTTTTTTGCCTGCTCTTTGTTTATGGTGTAAATGGTTAAAACAAAAGCTATTAAAGCGGCTAGAATAACAAGCCAAAACCACCATTTTTTAAAAAGCTTTGTAGGCTCGTGCGGTGTATATTCTGCGTCTTTGTAAACCTTTTCCTCATCGTTTGGAGTTTCACAGTATGGGCAAAAATACCCGTCATATTCCTTGCCACAATTAACACATTTCATATAAAACACCCCTTTTATATTTTCAATATAATTATTCCCTAAAAATAAAATTCTTAAAACATATTTTTTTACATTTAATATTCCCTAAAAATAAAATTTTTTAAAAACAGAACATTTCCTAAAAATGAACATTTTTTAAAAACAGCATATTTTCTAAAAATGAACATTTT
>JAVVYT010000072.1:0-7214 GCA_036650995.1 Clostridia bacterium
ATAGCCCTCTAGTCTTTTCTTGCGAGCTACAATGTCAAGGGCGGTGTAAGGGCGAGGATGCCCTACGTGAAGCCCTTTTCCTGATGGATATGGAAACTCTATTAGTAGATAATATTTAGGTAGTTTTATGTCGTTTTTAGCTTCAAATACCTTTGTATTATCCCAATTTTCTTGCCATTTCTTTTCAATTTCGGTAAAATTATATTGCATAACTATTTTCGTTCCTTTTTAATATTATATTTTGTTTTATGCCTTTAAAAACGTGCTGATATCTATCTGCTCACCATCTGACCATAGCTTTTCAAGATCGTAAACTTCACGAACATCTTTATGGAACACGTGAACTATAATACAGCCGTAATCAAGTAAAACCCAGTTACCGGAGTTGTACCCTTCACGATGTAAAATATCTATGTCGTCTTTGATTTTAACCTCTACGTTGTCCGCTAATGTTTTTATCTGTGTGGAGTTTGTACCATTACAGATTACAAAATATTCTGTTAAAGTGGTAAGACGTTCTACTTTTATTACTCTGATGTCTTGTGCTTTCTTTTCGTCTAGTGCTTGTACTATTTTTGTTAAGGTGTCGTTTAAATCAAGTTGTTGTTTCATTTTATTTATCTCCTATTTTTTTATTATTTTCTTTGATGTAATAGTTGTATGCTTTGAATGTGTCAATGTGTATTTCTTTTTTCTCTTTTGCAAGCTCTTCTATTGTAAATGAAAAACCTGTAATTAAGACTTCGTCTAAACCTTTAGCGGCGGCTTTTCGTATCTCCTCAACACCCTCGTATGTTCTTCCGTCCTCTATAAAATCTGCAATGAAGATAACCTTTTCATAAAGTGACATATTCTCTCTGCCCGTTGTATGGTAGCGTATGGCATTTAAAATATCGGGGTCATCAATAAATAAATCGTATTTTGCAATGATAGCTCCTGTAACCTGATGAAAAGTTTTAGGAATGTCAAGATTTATTTCAGACATCGCTCCATATTTAATGCAAAGATTTATCTGCTCTTTTGGAGTGAAATGCTTTGTAATGTCGTGGAGGAGTGCTGCTGTTTCTAACTTGTTAGCATCTAGATTTAGGTTGTTACTAATAGCTAGCCATTTTGCGGCTTTTATAACGCCCATAGTGTGGTTTATGCGGTTTGCGGCTATGTGTTTCATTGCGTATTTGTAGATGTTGTCTTTCATTTGTATAGGTTCCTCTCTTTGATATATGAAAGTACGGTATTCGGTACTTTGCCCTTTAAATCATCGCCATTAGCTATCATTTCTCTAACATCGGTGGAGGAGATGATAAGGGGGGTAAATCTTATAATTTCTATATTAAAATTATACTCTTCGTGTAGCATTTTGCAATGCTCTAATAACTTTTCCTCTTCATTTTCATATCTAAACGCACAGGCAATTTTACAGTGCTTTGCTATGACATAAGGCTTGTACCAATTTTGTAGTGTGTAAATCATATCTGATGACATATAAAAAATTATCTCGTCACCTGGGAATAAAGAGTTAAAATGCAAAATGGTGTTTGCTGTGTAGCTGATGTCATCTCTATCCATTTCAAAGGTTGAAATTTCAAAATCTGAAAATGCAAGGCGTGTCATATTAAGTCTGTCAAGGTTTGAAACTTCAACGTCTTTTGAAAGCTTGTGTGGTGCAGTTCCTGCCGGTACTATAAATAGTCTATCAAGATTTAAAAGTTTAAAAAACTCTTTGCATGCTATTAGGTGGCCATTATGCGGTGGATTAAAGCTACCACCATAAACGCCTATTCTCTTCATAGTTTGTATTTATTTTCCTTGGATTTTTTAAATAAAATAATTTTAAATCCGATTACCTGAACTACTTCACTATCGGTTTTTTCGGCAAGCTCTTTTGCAATATCCTGAGCATTTGTTAGTGCGGTATCTAGCACTCTAAGTTTTATAAGCTCTCTAGCTCTTAGTGCGTCGGCTGTTTGGAGAATGAGATTTTCGGAAATTCCTCCTTTTCCTACCTGGAAGATAGTGTCCTCTTTTTGGGCGATGGATTTAAGGGTTGCTCTTTGTTTTGATGTTAACATATTTTTTTGTAATTCCTTTCTGGGAATTTTTATTTTTATAACGAAACTTTATTAATCTTGATTTTTAAATTTCAAAAGCTCGATTTTAAACTCTGTTAAAGCTAATGCACGATGAGATATCCTGTTTTTAACTTCAGCTGGCAACTCTGCCATTGTTTTTTCATATTCTTCAAGGTAGAAAAGTGGGTCATATCCAAAACCATTCTCCCCACGTGGCTCTTTTAATATTATACCCTCGATTTCACCGGTAGTAGTAAATCTTTCGAGATTTGGCATACAAAAGCAGATAGAGGATACAAATTTAGCTTTTCGTTTGTCGTTTGATATATTTTTAAGGTTATTAAGAAGTAAATCATTTTTGTCTTGGTCAGTAGCACCTTCGCCTGCATAGCGTGCTGAATAAATTCCAGGAGCACCACCTAACACATACACGCAAAGTCCCGAATCATCGGCAACAGTAGGGAGGTTAGTTGCCTTTGCAACAGTGCTAGCTTTTATATAAGCATTCTCTTCAAAGCTTTTACCGGTTTCTATGATTTCATCTGTAAACCCTGCATCGGCACTCGAAATAGCCTCTATTCCAAGCTCTTTTAAAATGTATGTAAGCTCTTGTAACTTTTTTTTATTAGCACTTGCAATAACAATTTTACTGATATCTTTCATAATAAAATCCTTTCTACTCAATAAGTGCGTTTGCAAAATCAATCGGAGAAAATGGTTGGAGGTCGTCCATCTTTTCACCTACACCAATTAATTTTATTGGAACGTTAAGCTCTTTTTTAATACAAATTGCCATTCCACCACGTGAAGTGCCATCAAGTTTTGTGAGAACAACACCTGTAATGCTAGTACTCTTGTTAAATTCTATTGCTTGATTTAAAGCATTTTGCCCTGTCGTTGCATCGATTACTAGAAGTGTTTCAATAGCAGAGTTTGGTAACTCTCTTGAAATTACTCGGTATATTTTTGAAAGCTCATTCATAAGGTTTTGTTTGTTGTGTAACCTCCCGGCGGTGTCTATTATAATAACATCGCTTTTGCGGGAAATAGCGGCATGGATAGTGTCATAAACAACAGCGGCAGGGTCGGCGCCCTCTTTGTGTTTTACAATTTCAGCTCCTGTGCGACTGGCCCAAATGTCTAGTTGCTCGGTAGCGGCGGCTCTAAAGGTGTCCGCTGCCCCTAAAATTACTTTTTTGCCATTTTGCTTTAGGTTATGTGCAAGCTTTGCAATGGTAGTCGTTTTTCCTACTCCGTTTACTCCAATCATTAGAATAATAGAGGGAGTAGTGGAGGTGTTAAGCGCTAGATTATCATCACTCATAATATCAGCAATAATAGTGGCTAGGCACTTTTTAAGCTCTGCTGTATCGTTTATTTTGGATAACTTGCCTTTAGCTCTTAAAGAGTCTATTATCTCATCTGCAACATTTACAGTAACATCAGAGGTTATTAATATTTCAAGTAATTGTTCTAAAAACTCTTCGTCTACTTGACGAAAGTTTGCAAATAGCTCGTTTAAAGAACCAGACATACTCGCTTTGGTTTTAGCAAGACCCTGTTTTATTTTGGAGAAAAATCCCATTTTGTGTAATTCCTTTCGCATTATTTTATAGTGCGGCTTTTATAGTGTCATTTACGTTTATTGTAAGCATTTTAGAAATACCCTTTTCTTGCATCGTAACTCCGTATAAACGATCCGCCTCTTCCATTGTGCCACGACGGTGGGTAATCGAGATAAACTGTGTCTTGTGGGTTAGCTTGCGAAGATATTCTGCAAAACGAACAACATTCACATCATCAAGAGCGGCTTCTATCTCGTCTAAGATACAAAACGGAGTAGGACGAACTTTAAGTATTGCAAAATAAAGAGCGATAGCAACGAAAGCTTGCTCGCCACCTGATAGAGCAGATAGGTTTTTAATGATTTTACCGGGCGGTGCAACTTTAATTTCAATGCCTGAGGATAGAATATCAGTAGGATCTGATAGGATAAGCTCAGCTTTGCCACCACCGAAAAGCTCTGTAAAGGTTTGAGCAAAGTTTATATTTATTATCTTAAATTGGTCTGCGAAGATTTCTTGCATTGAAGAGGTGAGGTTTAGGATGATTTTTGAAAGCTCCTCTTTAGCAGTGTTTAAATCTTTAAGTTGAGAGGATAGGAAGGTATAACGTTCGCTGACTTCTTTGTATTCCTCAATTGAATCTACATTTATGTTGCCAAGACGTTTTATAGCATTTTTTATTTCAGAAATTCGCTTTGTAGCAGAGGTTATGTTTATCTCCTCACTTTTAAGCTGCATAGCTTCACTAAGGGTTAGCTCATACTCGTCAAATAGATTTGCTATGTTGTTGTCATATTGGGCGCTTAAAGAGGCAAGTTTACTTGATAAACGCTCGTTTTCAAGCACTAATCTTTCTTTGTGTTCGTTTTCTGATTTCTCTTTTGCCCTAAGTTCTGTGATGTGCTTTTCATTTTCGTCACGATTGTTTGATGTGGTTTCAATAAGTGCTTTCTTTTCATTTATCGTTTTTGTGGCGGTATCGGTAAAGTCACTGTTAGAAGAGAGTTTTAATTTTATTGCCATTGTCTTAGCGTTTATAGAGTTTATCTCTTCTTTTTTCTCGGTAGTTGTTTGACTTTGAAGATTCTTTTGCTCGATAAAACCTAGAAGTACGTTTTGACTAGCCTCAATGTCTTTTGAAATACCCATAATTTGGAGCTGAATAGTACTTATCTCGGTATTTATTTCATTTTTATTTGTAGCGATTGTATCACTGTTGTTTGAAATGTCTGATAAGTCCTTGTTTAGCGTGTCGATTTCTTCTTTTGCTTTAGTTAATTCATTATCAAATTCTAGCTTTGTTTCATCTAAAATTTTAAGCTGTG
The DNA here is from genome assembly GCA_036650995.1 of Clostridia bacterium. Classification (GTDB taxonomy): domain Bacteria; phylum Bacillota; class Clostridia; order Oscillospirales; family SIG519; genus JAVVYT01. The sequence goes on from JAVVYT010000072.1 coordinate 4,963, forward strand.
CTAGTAGGTTTTCCTTTTGCTTTGTGGTGTTTTCAAGGGTGTATTTTAGATTTTCTATGAGAACATCAAAATGTGAAAATGTACTTGATAGTTTTATTGCGGTTTCGTCTAGTACTCGCTTTTCTGAATTTGTAGCATCGAGTTTTGCGGATATTTTTGCAATATCATTTTCTAGTGGATAAAGTTTTGCTTTTATCTCTTCAAGGCTCTTAGCTTGCTCCTTTAAAGTGGCAGAAAGCTTTTTAATTTCATTGGCTCTAGTTAATATACCTGCATTTCGAACACTAGATCCACCTGTCATTGAGCCACCGGCATTTATAACCTGCCCGTCTAAGGTTACTATTTTAAATTTGTAGGAAGTCTTTTTTGCAAGAAGAGTAGCATTGTCTAGGTGGTCTACTATGATTGTTCTGCCTAGAAGTGATTTTACGATTTTGTCTATCTTTTCGTTACAGCTAACAAGCTCATTTCCAAGGCTTATGTATCCATTTGCATTTATAAACTCCCTAGTATCAAGGGTTGTTCCTTTTATAGAATTTATCGGTAAAAAAGTGGCTCTTCCTATTCTTTGGTTTTTAAGATGCGAAATGGCGGATTTTGCGGACTGCTCATCAGTAACTATAATGTTTGAAATGGCATTGCCTAACGCTGTTTCAATAGCAAGGGTATACTCGTTTGATACTGTAATCTGTGAAGATACAGTGCCTATTATGCCACTTAGCTCATTTTGCGTAGACTTTTTCATTATGTACTTAACACTGTCGCCAAAGCCTAAATATTGCTTTTCCATATCGGTTAGCATTTCTTTGCGGTTTGTCGTTTCAAATATTTTGTTTGAAAGGGTGTTTAAAGATGCCTCTAGATCTGCTTTTGTAGTGCGTTTTGCGGTGAGTTTTAGAGTGTATCCGTTTATTATATTATCTAGCTCGTGTAACTTAGCGGTGTTTTGAGCTATCTCTTCTTTGCAATGGTCTTTGCTATCTATTGCGTTTTTATGCTGAGTAAAAATAGTGTTTTTATCTTCGTCAATTACTTTTAACTGAGCATTTGTAGCATCTTTTGAGCTTGTAATGGAGCTACTTTTAATCTTAATATCAGTGGACTTATTTGTAATAGTAAGTATTTGATTGTTAAGCTCGTTTATCTTTTCAAGGTGAGCAGTTTCGGTTGCCTCTATCTGTGCTTTTTTAGTTATGATGATAGATAATTTATTGTTAAGCTCGATTGATTTATTGTCTAATTCTTCGAGGATTTTGTTCTGTGCGTTTATTTTATTGTCAATGTCTAAAAATAAATCTTGTTGCGATAGTAGCTGATTTTCAATCATTAAAACAGTTTCATCGTTGTGCTTTATATCGTTTGTAAGTACTGCAATTTCTGAAGAGCTGTTTGAAATATCTTCGTTTATTTTAGCTATCTCAGCTCTCATTGTATCTATTGAAACAGTGAAATTTTTAGAGGCTTCAAAGCAGGCGTCTATCTCGGTTTCGATTGAAACAAGACTTGCGGTAGCTTTTAAAAGCTCTTCTTTGGCACTGTTTTCATCAACAGTTATTTTCTGGAGCATAGATTTTGATTTTTCAATGTTGTAAAGCCATACATCAATTTCAAATTGCTTTTTTTCGGCAGCTAAAGTAAGATATTCTTTCGCTTTTTTTGACTGAACTCTAAGAGGCTCTATTCTAAGCTCAAGCTCTGCTACGATATCAGTTATTCTAAGTAGATTATCTTCAGTAGAGGCAAGCTTACGCTCTGCTTCTGCTTTTTTGTAACGATATTTTGAAATGCCGGCAGCCTCTTCAAAAATTTGTCGTCTGTCCTCACTTTTAACGGATAGTATCTCCGCAATTTTGCCTTGCCCGATTATTGAATAGCCATCTCTGCCAAGCCCTGTATCCATAAAAAGCTCGTTTATATCACGTAAACGACAAGGAGCTTTGTTTATGTAATATTCGCTTTCGCCAGAACGGTAGTAACGTCTTGTTATTGTAACATCGTTAAATTCAAGGGGCAAAGTACTATCCTCGTTGTCAATTACAAGGCTTACCTGCGCATATCCCATCGAACGGCGGGTATTGGTGCCATCGAAAATAACATCTTCCATTTTGGAGCCTCTAAGCGTTTTAGTGGACATCTCACCAAGTACCCAACGAACAGCATCGGCTATGTTACTTTTACCGCTACCGTTAGGTCCTACAATGGCTGTAATTCCATTTTCAAATTCTATATAAATTTTGTCAGGGAAGGACTTA
>JAVVYT010000073.1:0-5611 GCA_036650995.1 Clostridia bacterium
AGAGGTTGTACCGGAAATTGATGATAGTATTGTAATCGATATAAAAGATGAAGATTTAAGAGTAGATACTTATAGATCTGGCGGAGCCGGTGGACAGCACGTTAATAAAACTGAAAGTGCAATCAGAATTACTCATATCCCGTCAGGAGTTGTTGTCGCTTGTCAAAATGAGCGTAGTCAACATCAAAATAGGGAAGTTGCAATGAAAATGCTAAAATCAAAACTAGTTGAAATCAAAGAACGTGAGCATCTAGATAAAGTAGAAGATATAAAGGGTGTTCAAAAGGATATTGCTTGGGGCTCTCAAATCCGTTCTTATGTTTTTATGCCATATACTTTAGTAAAAGACCATCGCACAAATTTTGAAATGGGAAATATTAATGCGGTTATGGACGGTGAGATAGACGAGTTTATAAACGCTTATCTCAAATTCAATTCAAAGGATAATTAATTTTATAAAAGATAGGAGAATATTAAAATGAGCGATACTTTAAGTGAAATTCTATCAACATACACCCCATCAGGCAGAGAAAAGGAAAATTCAAAGCCGATTACCGATAATCTTCTTAAATATACTAATGATATTAAGATTGATTTACTTGGAAATATTATAGGCAACTATTTCACCTCTACATCAGGCTGTAAAACTATTATGCTTGATGCTCATTATGACGAGGTTAGCCTTGTAGTTACAGAAATATTATCAGATGGCTTTTTAAGATTTTCTAGTAGTACAGGAATGGATATAAGATGCATTATTGCAAATGATGTTGTTGTACATGGTCAGGTGGATATAAATGCAGTTGTAACTTCAACACCGCCGCATCTTGTTTTAGAAAATAATATCTATCCTAAAGAAAGCGAACTTTTTATCGATACAGGTCTTGATAATAATAAACTTCGTGAAATAGTATCGGTTGGCGATGCTGTTACCTTTAAAGAAAATTATAATCACCTTTGTGGTACAAATATTTATAGTAAGGGACTAGATAATAAAATCTCAGTCTATATTATTTTAGAAGTATTAAAAAAATTAAAACAAAATGACGTTAAATGCAATGTAGTTACTTTATTTAGCACAGGCGAAGAGGCAAATGGTATCGGGGCAGGAGCTGGAACATATAATGTAAATCCGGATATTGCAATAGTACTCGATGTTTCTTTTGCAAAAACACCAAACACAAATGCCGAAAAGTGTGGGCAAGCTACCAAAGGTGTAATGATTGGTGTTTCACCGTCATTAGATATAAACGTTTCAAATAAACTTCGTGAGATAGCAGGCACTAAGAATATTCCGTATCAAATCGAGGTTATGTCAGGTGGAACAGGCACTAATGCCTCTTTTATAGCCAAAAGTCGTATGGGTGTTTCTACATCATTGTTATCAATTCCTATAAAATATATGCATACCGGTATCGAAACTGTTGATACTATTGATGTTCTCGCAGTTATTGACTTGGTGTATGAGTATATTTTGTTTGTATCTAAGGAGATAAGATTATGGTAATAGAAAATTTAAAAACACTTTGTAATTTATCGGGAGTTTCCGGCTTTGAAAATACTGTTCGTGATTATATAGTAAAAGAAATTACCCCTTTTGTTAATAAAGTCATTGTTGATAACATAGGAAATGTCATTGCTATTAAAAATGGTATAAATGAGCGTTCTAAAAAACTAATGCTTTGCGCTCATATGGACGAGGTTGGACTAATTGTTACTTCTATCACAACAGATGGGTATATTAAGTTTGCAGCAGTTGGAGGTATTGATGAGAGAATTTTAATAGGCAAAGAAGTTAAAATTGGCGGTAGTATGCTAAATGGCGTTATTGGTGTTTGCCCTGTTCATCTATTAACTAAAAAGGAACGAGAAGAAACAGTTAAAATAGACGATTTATATATCGATATCGGTGCTAATGATAAAAGTAAAGCTGAAAGCCTTGTGAAACTAGGCGATTTTATAGCCTTTGATAATAATTTTGAAATTCTTGGTAGTAACATAAAATCAAAAGCACTCGATGATAGAATAGGCTGTCAAATTTTAATTGATTTGTTAAAATCAAGCTTAAACTATAATATTGTTTGTGCCTTTACTGTAAAAGAAGAAATAGGCTGTATTGGTGCTACTGTTGCGGCAAATATTATAAAACCGGACGTTGCTATTATTTTAGAAACAACTACCGCAAATGATATTCCTCAGGTTAATGATGATAAAAAGGTAACCTCGATTAATAAAGGTGTTGTAATTCCATTTATGGATAAAGGCACTATTTATGATAAGGAATTATATAACCTAGCTACAAATACTGCATCAGCTAATAATATTAAATGGCAAACAAAAACGCAAATTGCTGGTGGTAATGATTCTAAAGCAATTCAGCAAACTACTTTTGGTGTAAAGGTATTATGCCTTTCTGTTCCTTGTAGATATCTTCATACTTCTAAAACTATCGCATCATATAAAGATATAGAGGCTACTGAAAATCTTTTGCGAATTTTAATAGATAAGATATAATAAAGTTAATATAAAAAAACACAGCCCTGAATTTTAATATTTCTAGGCTGTGTTTTTTATCTTTGTTATTTAAAATTATTTATTCTTTTTAACTGCAATTACTATTTTTCTGTATGGGTCATTGCCAACAGAGTAGGTAGTAATTCCTTCAAAACCTTCTAAAGCGGTATGAATAATTCTGCGTTCGTATGGCTGCATTGGCTCTAAAGTAACATTTCTATTATTAGTTACAACACTGTTTGCCATCTTTTTTGCAAGTGCTTCAAGTGCTATTTTTCTGTTTAATCTGTAATCTTCAATATCAAGTATTAAGCGAATTCTGCTGTTTGTCTTTCTGTTGAGATAAAGATTTGTGTAATATGAAATGGCATCTAATGTTTCACCGTGTTTGCCAATTAATAGACCTGCGTCACTACCTGTAATATTAACGTGAATTTCATTTTCAACAACTTTTGCTACAACTTTAGAGTTTGTAGCTTTCATAAGAGTTAATAACTCATTTATGTGTGAAACTAAATCTTCTAAATCAATATTGTTAACATCGGTTTCAATATTAGATGAAACTTCTTTTTTAACCTCTGCTTTTTTAGTAGAAACTTTTTTAGTAGCTTTTTCGTTTGCTTTAGGTGCTAAAACGACTTCTTTAGGTGTTGATGTTTCTTTAATGCCATCATCAACTGTTACTTTGATTTTTGCTGCGTTTCCGCCAATACCTAAAAATCCTTTAACAGGCATTTGATCAATTTCATATGTTATTTCATCTTCAGAAATGTTAAGCTCTAAAGTAGCTTTTTCTAATGCTTGTTCAGTAGTTTTACCAGTAAAAAAATATTCTTTTATCATTATTTTTTGACCTCCGAATTTTCTTTGTTAGTAATTGTTTCGTCTACATCATCGTCGTCTATTTCTGTAAACTCTGCATCAATTATTCTTTCACCTTTTTTGTTGTATTTATATTTAGCTGAGTTTTTCGCTCGCTTAATCGCCTTTTTTTCTTCCCGTTCTCGGGCTTCTTCTTCTTGTATCTTTTGTATATACTTTTTGGGATTGTAAATTTCACCTAATATGATAGCCTGTATAATAGCAAATACGTTACCGATTATCCAGTAAAGTCCAATACCAGCGGAGAATGAAAATGTAAAGAATAATGACATAAAAGGTGACATTAACATCATCATTTTAGTACTACCGTTAGATTGTATTGCTGAGTATTTTTGTGTGATAAATGAAAGCAATAGAGCAGTTGAAAAAGCTAAAATCGGTACTATAATTAATATGTTAATAGCAATTGTAGGACGCTCTGTAAGATTAATTCCTAAAAAACTAAAATTAAGTTCCTTCCAATTTGAAATAGCACCTTGTAGTTCAGCACTTGTACCTATGTTTTTATTTATTACATCGTAAAGACCAATTTGATTAGTTAAAACGTCTTTTGTAACACCTGGAAGTGACATAGCAATGTTTTGTAGGTGTGATATTGTTTCTTTAGATGCACCTAGAATATTACTAAGAGGATTTTGTACTACGTTGTATAGAATAAGTATAATAGGGAACTGAATTAAAACAGGTAAACAACCACCCATTGGATTGTAACCTTCTGCTGTGTATAGCTTTTGAAGTTCCTCGTTTTGCTTTACTTTGTTTGTTTTGTATTTTTCTTGTATCTCAGTGATTTTAGGCTGGTACTTTGCTTGTTTTAATGTGGTTTTTTGCTGCTTTATAGCAAATGGTAATAGAATTATTTTGGAGAATATAGTAAAAATTATAATACACCAACCAAAATTGCCGGTTAAGGCATATAACTGTGCAAAAAACCAAGCAAAAGGGAATATGATAATGTCAAAAAAACCCATTTGAGTATCCTTTCTGTTTTAAGGTAAATAATCAATTCCGCCTTTATTAAAAGGATGGCATTTGATTAATCGTTTAAAGGTGTAATAGCTACCTTTAAAAAACCCATATTTTGTATAAGCCTCAAGTGCATAGACGGAACAAGTAGGATAAAATCTGCAACTATTTGGCTTTATAGGTGAAATAAATTTTCTATATAATTTGATAATGAAAATCATAACACTTTTCATAATTTATATATCTTCCTTTATTATACCTTTATTTTTGAAAGCAGATAACATTTCTTTTTCAATGTTTGTAGATTTTTTATACGCAGTTTTTCCACGAGCGACAAACACAAAATCATATCCTTTTTTCATAGAAGGGCTTAGATTTAAATATGCCTGTCTTATAATACGTCTACATCTGTTTCTAATTACAGCATTACCAATTTTCTTTGTAGCGGTAATGCCGACTCTGTTTGCACTAAGTTTGTTTTTACGATAATAAATTACAAGAATAGGAGTAACGATAGAAGTACCAGTACGATAAATGAAACTGAAATCCTTATTTTTATTAATAGAATTAATGCCTTTCAAATAAGTAGCACTCCTAAACTAAATTTTGATAAAAAAGACCACATTTATTGTGGCCTTTAAAGTTTTAGTGAGATAGTCTTGTTCTTGATTTAGCTCTGCGTCTAGCTAATACCTTTCTGCCGTTTGAAGTTTTCATTCTTTTTTGAAAGCCATGAACTCTACTTCTGTGTCTCTTTTTAGGTTGAAATGTTCTAAGCATTGGTGATACAACTCCTTTCGAAATAACAAAAAACTGAATAATCAGTATTGATTTTAAACTTTACAAGTGATTTTAACATATTTTAATACCGTTTGTCAAGTAATATTAGAAATCTATTTTACTTGTTATGAAATTAGTAAGCTCTTCTATTGGAATTCGTTGCTGATTCATTGTATCTCTATCACGTACAGTAACGCAATTATCAGTTTCACTATCAAAATCATACGTTATGCAAAATGGTGTTCCAATTTCGTCTTGTCTGCGATATCGTTTGCCAATAGAACCTGTATCGTCAAAGTCAATATCAAACTTTTTGCAAAGTGTGTCATAAATTTTCATAGCATTTTCTGAAAGCTTTTTAGATAATGGAAGAATAGCAGCTTTCATAGGAGCTAGGGCAGGGTGAAATCTAAGTACTACTCTAGATTCTTTTTCAGAAATTTCCTCTTCGTCATAAGCATCACATAAA
>JAVVYT010000073.1:5621-7211 GCA_036650995.1 Clostridia bacterium
AATAACTGAAAGGATAATTGCTGTTGATGGAATCATAAGCATCACATAAAAAAGCAAGAGTTACTCTGTCGGCACCAAGTGATGGCTCAACAACATATGGAACATAGCGTTCATTAGTTTCAGGATCAAAATAATCAAGCGGTTTGCCTGATGCATCCATATGTGCTTTAAGGTCAAAGTCTGTTCTGTCTGCAATGCCCCAAAGTTCGCCCCAACCAAATGGGAATAAAAACTCAATATCTGTTGTAGCTTTTGAATAGTGAGATAATTCCTTAGCCTCGTGGTCACGTAAACGCATATTCTCAGAGTTTATGCCAAGGTTTATAAGAAATTCTTTGCAGTAGTTTCTCCAGTATGAAAACCATTCTAAGTCTGTACCTGGTTTGCAGAAAAACTCAAGCTCCATCTGCTCAAATTCACGTATTCTAAAGATAAAGTTACCAGGTGTTATTTCATTTCTAAAGGATTTACCAACTTGTCCTACTCCAAAAGGTATTTTTTTTCTAGTTGTTCTTTGGATGTTAGCAAAATTTACGAAAATTCCTTGTGCAGTTTCAGGTCTTAAATATATCTCGTTTTTAGCATCTTCTGTTACACCTTGAAAAGTTTTAAACATAAGATTAAATTTTCTTATTTCTGTAAAATCACATTTTCCGCACTCTGGACAAACAATTTTATGCTCTACTATATAGTTAAACATCTCTTCATTTGTCATACCGGCAGCAATAGCACCAGTATCTTCAATTAGTTTGTCAGCTCTGTGCCTTGTTTTACAAGCTTTGCAGTCCATTAGTGGATCGGAAAATCCTCCAACATGACCTGAAGCCACCCAAACTTTTGGGTTCATTAAAAGAGCAGCATCAATACCAACATTCATAGATGGCTCTTGTACAAATTTTCTAAGCCAAGCTTTTTTTACGTTGTTTTTAAGAAGTACACCGAGTGGACCATAGTCCCAAGTATTTGATAAACCTCCGTATATTTCACTTCCGGGATAAACGAATCCTCTTGTTTTACATAGTGCTACAATTTTTTCCATTGTCTTATCATTAGTATTCATAAAGGGTTCCTTTCTTTTCTTTATTCTTGATGTTGTTTTTTTATAACCTTTAGTCTTGAAAACTCTTCTCTTTCTCGTTCTTCTAAAACTTCAGTTATGTATTTAATCGTTTGCTCGTATTTTGGAATGATTATATTTTGAAGAGCATTAGCTCTTTTTTGAGTTTTTTTAATAGCTAGTGCTAGTCTATATATAGAATTTTCAGTTTCTGCAAGAATGGCTGTAAGGTATTTTACCTTTACAAAGCTAACATACGCTTCATCTAGCATTGAATTTGTAGGAAATAGTCCAAATGGAATGGAAATATCAATTTCATCTAAAATAACTATTGGTATCTCAACACCCATAACACTTCTAAATTTAAGGTCAATCCCATCTTCAATTGGAATAATAAGTGCAGGATTTGCGTTCATACCAGAGGACATATTTGATTTTTGAAGAGCTTCATAGGCTGCTGAAAAGGTGGAGTTAATCTCTCTTTGTATTTTCTTTGCCTTATCTAATAGACCCATCATTTCTCGAACTAAAAT
>JAVVYT010000074.1:0-7183 GCA_036650995.1 Clostridia bacterium
TCTAAAAACTTACTGTTTAAAACATTTTTTTCCATTCGTGATATTTTAATAATATCACAGCCTATTCCGACAATCATTAAAGTGCTACCTTTTGAGGGATATATTTTTTTATTACTTCAATCATTCTATCATCAGGCTCAAAAAACAGCATTGCTTTACCGGTTTCTTTATCTTTATACACCACAAAATAAAGCTCATCATTTTTTTTATTTGTGCTTACATATACTTTTTTAAAGCTATTATTACTATTATACTTTGCAATATTTTCATCAGTAGCTTTAGCAAAGACATCAAAGTCTTTAATATCAAGACTTACAACTCTTTTTCTTTTTCTTTGAGCTATGATTTTATCAACATCCATAAAGTTATTAGTAAATGAATATTCAAACTCTGTGTTAGTGGAAGTGATTAAAAACCATCCGCCATAACCTGCTAGGATAATTACGATTGTGCATAAAAAGGCTTGTCCTAAAAAGTAAAATGATGCCATAATTACAGTAAGCCCACCTATGAAAATAGCTAGAATTTTAAGATAATCTATTATATCTTTTTGTTTGTGAACAATTTTTTCGATAAATGTATCCATTTTTTATAAATCTCTTCTTTCTTTTAGGTATCTAAATATTGCTTAATTAGTGACTGCAAAAGTTCATCTCTATCAATCTTTCTAATTAAACTTCTTGCGTTTTTGTAATTAGTAATGTAGGTAGGGTCTTCAGAAAGGATATAACCTACTATTTGATTAATTGGATTGTAACCCTTTTCTTTTAAGGCATTATAAACAGTTTGTAGGATTTTCTTTGTTTCAAGGGGTTTATCATCTTTAAGTGAAAATGTAACAGTATTTTTATCCATTATGTGACTCCTTTTTTTAATTTTATTTTATTTTAGCGTAAGGTAATATTTTCTTTTGATAACATTTCTACTATTTCTTTTTTATACCCTTCAACCTGCTCTAATGATAAGGTTTTATTAAGGCTATTGAAGTTAAATCTAATTGTTATACTAACGCTATCACAAAGAGTTTCGTCTTGATAGATATCAACAAAATCAAATCCGGTTAAAAACTCATTGTTATAATTATTTAATATTTTTGAAAGCTCAGTGTATTTTACTGATTTATTTACAATTAAACTAAGATCAATATTAATACTAGGAAAACGAGAAACTTCGTTATAAACAATAGGATTTTTACTTATAAGTTCTAATTTTTCTAAGTTAATCTCGGCAACTGCAATTTTAATTTTCTTATCAATATTATTTTTAATGCTAGGATGAATCATACTCATAAAGCCAATATCGGTTTTTTCTAGAAGGATATCTTGACTATTATAAGGGTGAAGATAATTTTGCTTATTGCTATCGCTTAACACATCGAAAGTTGGCAAAATATTTTTTATTTCTTTTGTTAAATTAGAAATAATATCCTTTAATTTATAGTAAACTTCTTTTTCTGATAATGTTTTACTAGCAACTAAAAGCGAAAGATTTTTTTGCTCAATACAGTTTTTATCTGCGTCAAGTCCTACAACTACCCTGCCTATCTCGAAAATCTGAATTTCTTGGAAAGCTGATTTATTGTTATTTAGCATATGAAGAAGTGTTGGAATTATTGAACTTCTAATTTGGCTCATATCTCCTGATATAGAATTTTGGATTTTAACAAAACTCTTATTATCGATTTCAAGCTCTTTATCTAATTTATCGTTATTCCAGATATAACTATGAATTTCATTAAAAGAGAACTTTTCTGCTAGTAAAATTTTAATGGCATACTCGTCTTCACGAGATTCTTGTTGACGAACAGGCACTAAAGCTGTTTTTGTGGTTTTAATTTCAAAATTATCATAACCATATATTCTAGTAATTTCTTCAATTAAATCAGCCTTTATAGTAACATCTTTAGTAGCACGGAAACTTGGCACTTTAACTTTAAAGACATCATTTTCAAAAGACACTACAAATCCAAGTGCTTTAAGTGTTTTTAAAATGGTATCATTTGTAATTTCAATGCCTGTATATTTATCGATAAAGCTTTTAGTAATTTCTAGGTTAATTTCAGGATATTTATAAACATACAAATCTGTTAAACTAGAGGAAATTTCAATATTTTCATCAATAGATTTAAGTATCTTTAAAAATCTTTCAATAGCAACTACTGTAATTTCAGGGTCTAAAATCTTCTCATAACGTGCACTTGCATCAGTTCTTAATCCAAGTTTTGAAGAGGATTTACGAACAGACACTCCATTAAAGTTTGCAGACTCGATTAAAACAGAGTTTGTATCTTTTGATATTGCACTCTCCATACCACCCATAATACCAGCTATTGCAACAGGTTTATCGCTACTACAAATCATAAGACAGCTTGTATCTATCTCTCTTTTTTGTTCATCAAGGGTTAAAAAGGTAAAAGGTTTATCAAAGGTTTTAACGGAAATATTATCTACAATATTATTATCAAATGCGTGCATAGGCTGCCCTAGTTCTAGCATAACATAATTTGTAAGGTCGGCTAAAAGATTTACAGAACGCATACCGCAGTGATGCAAACGAATTTTCATATCAATAGGAGAAACATTAGTTTTGATATTTGAAACAGTTATGCCCGAATATCTATAACATTTATCTTTATCAACAATATCTATTGGAACAGCCTTTAAATTTTTGCAAAAATCAGTATTAAGTAGCTCAAGTGGTAGAAGTTTTCTATCGGTTAAAGCAGCAAATTCTCTTGCAATACCATAGTGACCCCATAAATCAGGGCGGTTTGTAAGGGATTTATTATCTACTTCAAATACTATATCATTTAAATTAAAAAGTTCGTTTACCGGCACGCCAAGCTTTGTATTCTCGTCCATTTCAAGTAGTCCTGAATGGTCGTCACTAATGCCAATTTCGCTTTCACTACAACACATACCATAGCTTTCAACACCTAATAGCATAGCTTTAGTGATTTTAATATCGCCTAAAGTCGCTCCAATGCGTGCAAAAGGTACTATCATACCAACTTTTACGTTTGGTGCTCCGCATACAACCTGCAAAACTTCTTTACCATCATCAACTTTTAAAATATGAAGTTTTTTAGAGGACGGGTGGTTTTCTATTTCTAATATTTTAGCAGATACAACGTTTGATATATCGGTGCCATATTCATATATATCTTCAACCTCTGCTGTTGATAAGGTAAATCTACCTATTAGTTCTTTTAAATTTAGTCCATCTAAATTAACAAATTCTGAAATCCAATTCATTGAAATTAACATAAATTTACCTCCTATCTAACGTCAAATTGTTTTAAAACTTTAAGATTGCCACTGTTTAAAACTCTAATATCATTAATACCATATTTCATCATAGTAAGTCTTGTAAGACCTAGTCCAAAAGCAAAACCGGTATATTTTTCAGTATCAATACCGCCCATCTCCAAAACAGACGGATGAATCATTCCGCAAGGTAATAGCTCAAGCCAACCCGATTGATGACAGGTAGGACAGCCCTCACCACCACAGATAAGGCAATTAATATCAAGCTCAAATCCTGGCTCTACAAACGGGAAAAATCCAGGACGTAGACGTACTTTAACATCTTTTTTAAATACCTCTGATAAAAGAGATTTCATAAAATATATAAGGTTGGAAATTGAAACATCTTCACCAATCATAAGCCCTTCCATCTGGAAAAAAGTATTATCATGGCTGGCATCGGTAGCTTCATTTCTAAAACATCTACCGGGGAATAGCACTTTAAGTGGTGCTTTATATTTTCTCATAATTCTATTTTGAGCTGCTGAAGTATGAGTTTTTAAAAGCTGACCATTATCAAGATAATATGTATCCTGCATATCACGTGCGGGGTGATGCTTTGGAATATTTAAAGCTTCAAAATTGTTATATTCATTTTCAATTTCAAATCCATCTTCTATAATAAATCCCATAGTTTTGAAAATATCTTCAATTTCTTTTTGAACAATAGTAATAGGGTGAAGAGTTCCACCGATATTTTTTGATGGATAGGTAGTATCAAAAGTACCATTTAGAAGTTCTTTTTCTATTGCAATTTTAATTAACTGCTTTTCTTTAATAGCAATTTCCTTTTCTAAAGACGCCCTTATCTCATTTGCAAGTTGACCTATTATTGGTCTTTCCTCTGCTGAAACCTTGCCCATTTGCTTTAGTACAGCGGTTAAAGAGCCATTTTTACCAAGATAGTTTATTCTAAAAGCCTCTAAATCATTTATAGTATTAATATCTGTAAGTTCTAAAGACGCTTTTTCTTTTATATTTTCCAGCTGTTGTTTCATTATTTTTCCTCCAAAATTAGTAACTAAATATTTATTATATTTTATCACTTATTTATCATTTTTGCAAGTAATTCTTTGACAAAGAACAGCTTTTGTGGTATTATAAATAAGTTAATACAAAAATTTTATAAAAGGTAGGTCTAAAATATGAGTACAACTAAAAAAGAAAACTCTTGTTTATCATATAAAGGTTTCCCAATCGTTAGAGCTGGGGACATTATTTATTATGGCAATTTATCCGATAAGGTTATTATAATGATGCAAATTTTAGAAAAAAGTAAAAATCAAGATTTAGAGCTTTCCACTAAAATTTCTATTCAGCTACAATATACCGACCCTGATTTAAAAGCCCGTGACAGAGTTATAAAATCTTCCATTAAAAGTGGTTTTTATACTGCTATTGACTTAGCAAATATTTGGCTAGAGCGTGCCCTTGCCGGTAAATAATTAACTTAAATATAGGATATTAATCAATGATAAAAATTAAAGATAGGGACTTTTATAAAACACTCTTAGTAATTGCTGTCCCTTGTGCATTACAAAATCTAATTACAATAGCTGTATCACTCGCTGATACTATAATGATAGGTTCTCTCGGTCAATCGCCCTTATCTGCTGTTACACTAGCGTCGCAGATAGGGTTTCTTTTTTATATGTTTTCACTTGGTATTTCAGGCGGTGTAACTGCTATGATACCTCAATATTGGGGTGTTAAAAATATCACTGCCATTAAAAAAGTTTTTTCGTTAGTACTTAAAATAACTGCTCTTCTCTCTATTATATTTTTTACAGTTTCGTTTTTCCTATCAAAGCAGCTACTAAGTATTTTCACAAAGGATATTGAGCTTATAAATATTGGTAGCGACTATCTGCAAATCTTTGCTTTTACTTTTTTAGTTTATGGATTTACAACAGTTTTGATGGTTTCGTTTAGAGCAGTTGAAACTACTAGAATATCGTTAATTATTAGCATTAGCACTTTATTTGTAAACGTCTTTTTAAATTGGGTTTTGATTTTCGGAAATCTAGGCTTCCCTGCTCTTGGTGCTAAAGGTGCTGCAATTGCAACTTTAATTGCCAGAATAATCGAATTTATTATAATGACTATTTACCTATTCTTTATCGATAAAAAGATTAAATTTAAACTTTATGATTTACTTAACCACGATATTGCAATATTTAAAAAATTCATTTCATATGGCTCACCGGTTATTATAAACGAGTGTATGTGGTCACTAGCTATTACATTTCAAACGGTTGTTTTTGGCAGACTAGGTGCTGATGCTGTTGCTGCAAACTCTATAATGTCGGTTGTTTCACAGCTCTCTACTGTTGTAATGTTTGGTGTTGCAAACGCCGCTGCTGTAATTATCGGTAAAACCATAGGTCAAGAAAACGTTATGTTAGCTCAGCAACGAGCTAAGAAAGTAAAGATAATTTCTATCATACTAGGAATACTCTGTTGTATTGTAGTTCTACTTATAAAAGATATCTTTGTTGATTTTTACAATATTCCCGATACCACAAAAGAATTAGCTAGAAATCTTATGTCCGCTAACGCCTTTCTTTTACTCTTTATTTCCCCATCTGCTATGTTTATAATCGGCATACTAAGAGGTGGCGGAGATACTAAATTTGCACTTAAAATTGAGCTTTCTTCCCTTTGGCTTGTGTCTATTCCTTTAGCTGCAATATTTGGACTATATCTAAATTTCCCTGTTGTTATTGTATTTTTATTAATGAAATTAGATGAGCCTATTAAAGCTATTGGCTGTTTTATTCGAACGAGAAATTCTAAATGGATAAAAGATATTACTAAAAGCTAATCTAAAGATAAAAAATAAGAAACCATTTTATAAAAATTCTACCGACCTTCATTTTGTTAGATTTTAAACTTTCTTTTTGAAGATCGGTAGCTTTATATAATTTCGGTTTCTATTTCTTTTACCATTTTTTCAAGGTTTTCTTCTGAACATTTTAGATTTAAAAAATCAAGCAACATATTTGAGCTTAGATGTTCTGGTAAATTTAGCTTTTTAAGCAAACAACTTCTAAGTTTTCTACTATCAGAATGTCCTGTAAGCTTTAGCTCATAAAGGGTGGTCTTAGTGATTTTTTTATCTGTTTTTTTAGCATTTATATTAACGTTAGCATTTTTTATTGCGGTTATTATAATGTCATTGTCAATGCCCTCAACTCCAAGTTTGCCCTCTTTTGATTTAACTGTTTTTCTTTTTTCCTTGCCAAAGATATCCGGAATATAGACATTTTTAATGTACTTATTATCAATACTGCTTTTAAGAAAATTTCTGATTTTAAAGCCCGCTACATCACTATCTGTTATAATTAAAATACCATTTATAGGTGCTAAAGTTTTAAGCATCTGTATCTTTTCTTTATCCTTAAAGATAGAAAATCCGTCCGTTACAACGATAATGGCATCTATAATTGACTCTAGTTTTATCTTGTCATATTTTCCTTCTACTACAACTATTTCATTAATTTTAAGCATTTTTCTTTCTCTCCAATAAAAATATATCCCCTATTAGTTTATAGATAATAAATTTCTTATCAATGTAATACTGTTTTAAAAGTAAATCCGCCTCTAAACATAGTTTTATACAACCTCCGATAAAAATCTCATCTGTTTTATTAGCTAAAATAGAGTTTAATTTATATGGATATTCTTTCATCGTTAAATCTTTCATAACAGTGGATTTAGGTACTCTACTTTTTATTGAGGCTTTAACTAAATACAGCTTTATAAAGGCATTGTAGATACTAGATGCGATATTTATTTCATCAAAATTTTGCTTTAATAGACTGTTTAATATTGTAAACGATTTATCATATTCACCATTTAAAATTGCGTTAGTAAGC
>JAVVYT010000075.1:0-7140 GCA_036650995.1 Clostridia bacterium
TTTATTACTCTAAAAACTATTTTTTTATTCTGCTATTTTAAACTTTATTTTTTAAAAACTTTTTACTATATCTTCTTTTAAAATTTTATTAATCTAAAAACTTTCTTTTTTTATAATAACATTTTAACCTTTATTTTATTGTAAGTTTTTGTCGTTTTTTGCAAGGAACATTAATATATCTTTTGGCTTTTCAAATAAGTTTGTAGCCCCTGCATTTACAAGCTCGTTTGTGCTTCTAAATCCCCACGTAACTGTTCCCTCTACCATATTTCCATTATGCGCAGTTTGCACGTCTACTTCAGAATCTCCCACGTACATAGTTTCCTCTTTTGAAATTCCTAAAAATTTAGCAATATTTATGGCAGCTGTCGGGTCGGGTTTTAAAGGAATTCCCGCTCTTCTTCCGCTAATAAACTCGAACGTATCTTCTGCAAACAGCTCTTTTATAAGCTTGTTTGTAAATTTATCGGTCTTATTTGAAAGCACAGCTAAGCGGTAGTTGTTTTCTTTTAAAACTTTTAAAACTTCCTTTATCCCGTCATACGGTTTAGAAGTTTTAGCATAATCTCTGGCATAAAAGGTTTCATAGTTTGAATGAACTCGCTCTATTACCTCTTTATTATCCTTAAACTCTAGCGGGACGCATTTTGAAATCAAAACCATAATTCCTGTACCCATCACTGCTTTATAATGAGGAATATCGTGTAGCGGAAAACCCTCCATTTCTAGTGCAAAGTTTATACTACTTGCAACATCACAAACGGTATTCACAAGAGTACCATCAAGGTCAAAAATTATGCCTTTAATATTCATTTTTAAGTACCATCCTTTAAGTCGGCTATTAATAATTAAAGTATATCATATAAGTAGTCACATTTCAATATATAAACAAATAAATTATTGATTTTTTTTAGTAACTATCCCCTCGATAAAAACTGCGTTTATTTTTTATGATAAAAACCTTTTATCGCAATTGAAAAATGTTGAATTTAGAGCAAAAATAGTATATAATTAATTCATACAAACGAAAAAATAAACCGCAAGGAGATTTTTATATGTTTTTCTTAAACAGGAAATTTACCTCAGCTATCATTGCAGGGGGTGGCTCCGGCTCACGTATGAACGGAGTTTGTGATAATAAACTTCTATACAAGATTAATAATATCCCCGTTATCTGCCATACTATAATGGCGTACTCTAAAGCTCGAACAATTTCTGAGATAATAGTTGTTGTAAAACAAGATATGCTCGAAGAGATGGGCACTCTTCTTTTTGATTATAATCTTGAAAAGTCGGTTAAAATAATTCTTGCAGGTGGCGATTCACGTTTTAAATCGGTACTTATTGGGTTAGACTCCGTTTCACCAAAAGCTAGATATGTAGCAATTGCCGATGCTGACCGCCCATTTATTACTCCAGAGCAGATAGACGCTGTTTCCGAAAAAGCATATGAAACGAAAGCCGCCGCTCTTTGTGATAACGTTTATGACACCATTAAAGTTAAAAACGACAAAGGCTTTATCGTTTCTACCATTGACCGCAATACCCTTTTGGCAATGCAAACTCCACAAACTTTTGAAGTCACTTTATACAAAAAAGCTGTCACCAGCGCCCTTGTGAAAAACCTTGATGTAACTGATGACTGTGGACTTTTAGAGAGTATTTCTTATCCTGTTTATCCTGTTATGGGTAACAAAGGAAACATCAAAATTACAACTCCGTCTGATATTGGCAAATAAAATTCGCTAACAGCTGTGCAAATTTTTATCTTCACACAGCCATTATCTATATTAAAGCACAGGGGGGTTGCCTGTACTAATACTAGTTTATGCTATTAGTTTCTGCTATGTTCCCCACCACCATTTTAAAAACCTTTTGTCGAACATTTTTTTGTTATAAAAGCTATAAAAAGGCTAATGTTTTAGACAATCCACGCAATTGAAAGGACGATTATAATATGTTTTCACTTTCCCCATCAATACTATCTGCTGATTTTTCAAAACTTGGAGAAGAAGTTAAAAATCTTCAGATGTCCGGTGCTGACCTTCTTCATATAGATGTAATGGACGGCAATTTTGTTCCAAACATTACCTTTGGCGCCCCAATTATTAAGGCAATAAGGCCTTGCACCTCACTTTTTTTTGATGTACATCTTATGATATCTTCACCCGAAAAGTATATTGATGATTTTATAAAAGCCGGCGCTGATATGATTACAATTCATCTCGAATCCACCGATAACGTAGTAGATATTATCCACAAACTCAAGCTTAATGGTGTAAAAGCAGGACTTAGCGTAAAACCTAACACTCCAATCTCTGAAGTTTATAAATATCTTCCTCTTTTAGATGTTGTGCTTATTATGACTGTTGAGCCGGGTTTTGGCGGTCAAAAATACATTGAGCAGGTAAACTATAAAATCGCAAAACTTCGCTGTGAAATAGACAGTAACAATTTTGATACTCAAATTGAAATTGACGGCGGTGTAACTCTTGATAATATTAATAATGCTGTAAAACTAGGCTCTAATATTATCGTTGCAGGCTCTAGCGTGTTTGCTAATGGAAAGCTTGCTGAAAATATATCCGCCCTCAAAAAAGAAGGAAACAGAAATTGAAAAAAGGCATTATAAACTCATTTCAATCACTCGGAACGCTAGACGGGCCGGGTGTTCGTTTCGTTGTTTTTATGCAGGGTTGCCCTTACCGATGTATCTATTGTCACAATCCTGAAACGTGGGATTTTAAAAACTCCAATGCAATAGTTATGACACCGCAAGAATTAATTGAAAAAATCATTCCATATAAGCCTTACTTTGGGAAAGTTGGCGGTGTTACTGTTTCAGGTGGTGAGCCACTTTGTCAAGCAGAATTTCTAATTGACTTTTTTACCCTCTGCCACGAAAATGGCATCACAACAGCGTTAGACACTACTGGCGGTGTTTTAAATCCGCTAAATGAAAAGCTAATTTCACTCTGCGACTACATATTATTAGATATAAAATTTTCAACAACTGAAGATTATATAAAATATACCTCTTCCTTAGAAAGGCAAAATACTTCTTGTGAAAAAGCCGATTTCTTCATTAGCAAAAGCTCTACCCTCTCAAAAAATTCAACTCCCGAAAATCTAAATTTTCAAGAAGAAACTTCCGAAAGTTCAAATTCTAAAAATCCAAATTCTGTAAGTTCAAGCTCTAAAAATATCAATTTCGAAAACCAAACTTTAAAAAACTCTTCTGAAAATCAAAAATTTGAAAGTTCAACTTCTCAAAATTTTGATTGTTTAAACTCGAAAAAAGAAAATTTTAAAAATCTAAATTCTGAAAGTTCAAATCTAAATAGCTCTGGAATTTCTCTGGAAAACGTTATTTCTTTTTTAGAGCTGGCGGATAAATTTAATAATCAGATTATTTTAAGGCACGTTGTTTTAAAAACAATAAACGATACAAGTTATGACACAAATTTTATAAACACATTAAAAGACTCCTACAAAAACATTACGAAAATAGAATATTTACCTCTTTCGAAACTCTGTACTGAGAAATATAAAAAACTTGGTATCCCATTTTTAGCAGAAAATTTGCTATAATCATCGCCTTTTTTGTATAATCGCATTGTTTTTTCAATAATTTTCTTAATATGTCTTTTTTTTAATTTTTCACGTATATTTTGTTGTAAATTGGCACGTTTTATGGTAAAATTAATATGAATAATCGATAAATTAACGAAAAGGGATGTTTTAAATATGACCAGTTACGAGAAACAAACTACAATTAAAAAAGTGCTTTACACAGCATTTGCGGTCTTGTTTGACGTTATCGCAATAATCTTTAGTATGTGCATAGCGTTTTTTCTAAAATACGACGCTTTTTTATTAGCTTCATTAAGCGATTATACGTTTTTAATATACTTCTTTGTCATAATTTCATTTGTCGTTTTGATTTCAAATTTAATTTTCGATTGCTATTCCGGTTTTCTTAAAGCCGCCGGAGTAATTGATGCCATAAAGCTTGCAGGCTCTGGAATAGTTGCACTAACTACTGTTTTAATTATTGCAAACGTTCCACCACTTGGGAAGTACAATATTACGACATCGTTTATCCTCTTAACTTTAGGTTGCACTTACGGACTAGCTACCATTTCGAGATTTTCATATCGTCTACTCAAAAATTCACAACTAATTATAGATAATTTAATAAACTACAAGACCAAAAGCAAGGTAGTGTTAGTTGGTGGGCTTACCGCCTGCAAAGCATCTGCTGACCTTTTGCTCCGTGATGTTTCTAAAAATCGTCTGATATCGGCTATGTTTGTCACTACGAAAGACGCAATTTCTACTAAAGTCAATGGTATTCATGCCGAGTATTCCTCCACTTCAAAAATTTGCACTTACATTAAAGAAAAAGATATTTCAGAGATTATTGTCTGCACCGATAAACTATCTAAAGAAGATATTATGACAATTTTTTCAACCTGTAAGAATTATAATTGTAGTATGCTAAAGTACTCACATCTTGAAAGTTTCTCACAAGACACCTTAAAGCCTAACTTTTCTAACTTTAATATAGAAGATATTTTAGGAAGAGATTCGAGGATTTTAGAATCAGATCAGCTAAGAGAGTTTATAAAAGGCAAAGTAATCTTAGTAACTGGCGGTGCCGGCTCTATTGGCTCTGAGCTATGCAGGCAGGTTTTAGACCTTGGCTGTGCAAAGCTTATAGCACTTGACATCAACGAAAATGGTTTATTTTATCTAAACGAAGAGCTTTTAACAATGCATCCAAAGGGGAAATTTGACATTGTTTTAGCATCAATTCGTGACTATATCCGTATGGAAAAAACCTTCATTAAATACCGCCCGGATATTGTTTTACACGCAGCAGCGCATAAGCACGTACCACTTATGGAGTCAAATGCCGGCGAGGCTATCAAGAACAACGTATTTGGCACTAGAAACGTAGCTGAACTTGCCGCAAAATATAACGTAAATAAATTTTTATTAATATCTAGTGACAAAGCGGTAAATCCTACTAATGTAATGGGTGCTACAAAAAGAATTGCCGAGCTTATCATTCTTGAAGAGAACGAAAAATCACCGAGCACCGATTTTGTAGCTGTTCGTTTCGGAAATGTTCTAGGCAGCAATGGAAGTGTTGTGCATACCTTTAAGTCACGCATTGAGGCAGGCGGACCTGTCTATGTTACCCACCCCGATATGGAACGTTTCTTTATGACGATAAAAGAGGCGGTATCGCTTGTACTTACAGCCGGCAGTATGGCAAAAGGTGGCGAGATTTTCGTACTTGATATGGGAACTCCAATTAAAATAAAAGACTTAGCAGAAGATATGATTAGGCTTTCAGGACTTCGTCCCGGCATAGACATTAAGATTGAATATTCAGGACTTCGTCCCGGTGAAAAGATGTTTGAAGAGCTAAATCTTGACGATGAAAAAACCGATAAAACTGATATAGACAAAATCCGTATTTTAAATATTAAGAGTCATTGCCCCGACCTTGACAAAAAACTTTTAGATTTAAACGCACTCACAATTTCCCCGGCAAAGGTAAACTACCGCCACGCAATCAAAGGCATTGTAGCTGAATATGTAGAGCCACCAGAAGAAAAACCAAAGGTTTCACCACTCACAAGTTTTAATTAAGGAGATTATTTTATGAAAGAAACAAAAGCAACTGATAACATATGGTATGTTGGTATTCAAGACAAGGATATCCGTACTTTTGATATAATTATGCACACCGATTATGGCACAAGTTACAACTCGTATATTTTAAAAGACGGAGATATAACCGTTCTTTTCGAAACAAACAAGCTAAAATTTTGGGACGAATATATTGCAAACATAAAAGCTGTCTGCGACCCACAAAGCATTAACTATATCGTGCTAAACCACACCGAGCCGGATCATTCTGGCTGTTTAGCTAAGCTTTTAGAGCTTGCCCCTAACGCTATCGTTGTTGGCAGTAATGCCGCTATAACCTTTGCAAAGCAAATTGCAAATGCTGATTTTACCGCTAAAATCGTAAATGATGGCGATGAAATTTGCCTTGCCACAAAAACTATGCAGTTCATTATGACGCCAATGTTACACTGGCCTGACACTATGTTTACCTACATCAAAGAGGATAAAGCTCTTTTCACCTGTGATAGTTTTGGCTGTCATTACGCAGGGGATAACATCTTTAACGACTTAATATCCGGTGACTTTTATGATGCTTATAAATATTATTTTGACAATATAATAGGTCCTTATAAAAATCCATTTATGAAAAACGCACTCAAGAAAATAGAAAATCTCGAGATAGAATTTATCGGCAATGGCCATGGTCCTGTAATTCGCAAAAACGTTCAGTACTATATTGATTTATACAAAAAATGGTGCGAAACACCGAAAGCCGACGAAAAGAAAGTAGTTATTGCCTACGTTTCAGCATATGGTTATACAAAATCTTTAGCTATGGCTATTGCAAATGGTATCTGCTCTTATAGCGATAAAATTTCAGCAGAAGTAGTTGAAATTGAAAGCTCAAACAAAGAAGAAATAAAAGCAAAGATAGCAGCAGCAGACGGGTTTTTGCTAGGCTCACCTACCTTAGTCGGTGATGCACTACCACCTGTTTATGAAATGCTAATCGGTCTTAACCCTATTATTCATAAAGGCAAGTTTGCAGGTGCATTCGGTAGTTTTGGTTGGAGTGGTGAAGCTGTGCCAAACCTTATCTCCCGCCTAACTCAGCTTAAAATGAACATTCCTCTTGATGGTCTAAAAGTTCAACTAAAACCTTCCAAAGATGACTTCGAAACCGCAAAACAATACGGCTCAAATTTCGCAAAAGCCATATTGAATTAGAAATTCAAGATATTTTGTAACTAAATTTTTTGAGCGAGTTTTTAGAAACTTTTTCATAAACTACTTTTATAAAGTTTTTTTAAAACACAATTAATTTTAGTAATATTTGTTTGAACTTTTTAAATAATCTACGTTTAGAAAATCAATTTTTTAATTATTTGTATACGTCTTTTATTAAATGAATTTGAAAAATTAATTTTTTAAGCATTTATACTCGACTTTTAATAATCTACATTTAAAAAATTGTTTCAAACAGTCATTGAAAAC
>JAVVYT010000076.1:0-7138 GCA_036650995.1 Clostridia bacterium
AACACCCCTTTTATATTTTCAAAATAAATATTCCTAAAAATAAAATTCTTAAAACGTATTTTTTTACAATTAATATTCCCTAAAATAAAGTTTTCCTAAAAATGAAATTTCCTAAAAATGAACATTTTTTAAAATCAGAATATTTCCTAAAAATGAAATTTTTTAAAAATAGTACATTTTTTATCAACACATTGAATTAGTATAGTATCAGTATATTCCTTTTTCTTAAAATAGTAAACACTAAAAGCAAAATTTTATCGTATCTTTCTTCATTTTAATCAGTATAAAAAAATATTAAAGGTCATTTAAACAAATATATAGACGATTGAGCAAATTGTTTAAAAAAAAGCTAATAATGTGCAATAAAATAGTTGTAATCGTTGACTTTAAGAAAAAATAGTAATATAATAATTTACAAGTATATATTGTATTATATTAGTAAAAATTAATAAGTAAATGGAGTTTTGAATTAATGAGCAGAGTAATTGAACTTATTGTTGACAGATACAAGCAAAGTGTTGATACTAGCGAGATTATGTATATTCGCATAGAGAAAAGAAAGAGTACATTATACCTAAAACGCAACATAAAGCTTTCCACTAACACTACTCTTAAAACCTTTCTTGAAATACTGCCTGAAGACAAGTTTATAAAGGCAAATAAAAATGTAATAATAGCGCTAGATAGCGTAATAAACGTAAATGGTACAGAGCTATTAATGCTAGATGGTACTAGTATTCCGGGAAGTGTCCGAAGAAGTGCGTTAAATAAGCACCTAGTTCGTGACTTTAGGATATCTTCGGAAGAAGTAAGTCTTGATGTTCTAGAATATAAAGTGTACGATAAGCTACCAGTAGCTTTTAATATATTAGAGCTTGTAATAAACCAAGGCGGAAAGGCAACAGACCTTGTTTTTAGATATGGTAATGAGTCGCTTGAAGAGCTAACTCAAAAACATCTCTCGGAAATGATTAATCAATCATTTTATAAAGTTTTTAACAATGGCGATAAAAAATGGCTGATAGCCTACACCGATGTGGCGATAAATGGCGGTAAACGTGTTATTTATGAATATAGTCCCGAGGTCAATAAAAATCTAGTCGTTTGTTGTTTTCAGCCAAAATATGGATACTGTGCGTGTCTTATCCTCGATTTAACCACTAATTTTGAAATATCAGATATACAAGGAAAGCTAAGTAATTTTAAAGGAGAATAAATATGAAATTTTACAAAAAATCAAAATCCAAATCAAACAAAGTAATATCACTTTTACTAGTGCTATCAATGGTACTAGCTATGGCGATACCATTTACCGCCTTTGCGCAGGATACTCTTCCAAAGGTAGAGTCAGTAAAGGTAGTTCCTGATGATTTTGTTTCAGGAGTAGTAGACCTACCGTACGAAGAAGGCGCAAATAATGCCGATATTAAAATGCGTACAAGAGCTACTTTACCGCAAAAATACGATTTAATAACCGCCGGTAAAATGAATCCTAGAGAAGAGGATCAGGGGAAAGCCGGTACTTGTTGGACTTTTGCTGCACTAGGTAGTATCGAGTCAGCACTTTTTAAAGAGGATCCAAACCTTGATTTATCTCAAAGGCATCTAGCATACTTCTCAACAAACACACAAAATAACCCTGCAAACCCATCTGATGGCACAATTGGAGATTACTTTGTGCGTGGTGACTGGATAAATAGCGGTGGTAACTACCAAAAAGCAACCGGCGCCTTAGCTCGTGGAATAGGCCCGATTACAGAAGATAAAGCACCGTATAATAGCCCACTAACCGCACCTGATGAGTCACTTCAGTTTTCAAAGCAAGATGTTTTTATAAAAGAAAGCTTTGTTTTGCCAAACCGCACCGCAAATGGTACTTTAGATGGCACTTCAATAAAGCAAACCATTATGAACGTAGGCACAGTAGGTTTTACATATGGAACTAATATGTCAGACTTTGGAAAAGTAGATGGCGTAGACCTTTTAACTTTCTACTCTTCCCTTACAAAAGAGCAGTATGAGGCAAAAGCCGGCGAGGACTGGGGCGGACACGCAGTTCAGATTATCGGTTGGGATGATACTATCTCAAAAGATAGCTTTAAAGATACTAATAATAATAACGCAAAACCATCTGTTGACGGTGCGTGGATAATTAAAAATAGCTGGGGAAATAACCCTGCAAATAAATTCTATATGTCTTATGATATGAAAGATATTAGATACTTCAACGCATATAAAGCAACAATGGATAAAAGCAAAATGTTTGACAATAACTATCAATACGATGGTGTTGGTATGTTGGCAGGAGTAGGCTATGGCGGTATGAGCGACGGTTACTCTGCAAACATTTTTACAGCTCAAGGCAATGAAGTGCTAGAAAGTGTTTCAATCCAAACTTTTGGCTATAATCAGAAATATGAAATAAAAGTATATACAAATGTTACAGATACTACCGACCCTACAAGTGGTACCCTTCAACATACTCAAAGTGGTGTAACTGCATATAAAGGCTATCATACCATAGACCTAAGTGCGAGTGTAGACCTTAAAAAAGGCGAAAAATTCTCTGTTGTCCTAAAACTTACCCCTACAAAAGATGGTGAGTATACAATTCCAATAGAGATGAAATCACCTGGTTTTTCAGAAGTTTCTATACAGCCTGGTCAAAGCTTTTTAGGAGATGGTAATGCTTGGCAAGACTTATCCGGCATTGGCAATCCTGCTGTCGGTAATGCTTGTATAAAAGCTTTTACAAATAAGAGATCTACCCTTAAAGACCTAACAACAGCGGAGCTAACTTTTACTGCACCAGCTAATCTATTTTTTAATAACACAGCTAAAACAGCTACTGTTACCGCTAAAAACGGAGTGGCAGACGTTGGAGCTATTACAGTAAAATACTATGATGAAAATAATAGAGTAGTAACAAATCCAAAAGCAGTTGGCAGTTACACAGTAAAAGTAGATGTAGCCGAAACCGCAACGTATAAAGTAGCAACAAACTTAGAAGTAGGTACATTTACAATAAGCTATATCACAAGTCCTGCCAACATAACATATAATAACGAAACCACCAAAAAAACGTGGTATAAAAATGATGTTTCATTAGTATCAAATGGCTATCAGCTATCAACATCACAAACAGGAACTTTTTCAAATAGTATCATCATTTCAGAGAATACATCAGCAGATTACAAAGTATATGCAAAAGATTTAAATGGAAATATCTCTGATGCAATAGTAATAGGCGAAATAAAGGTTGATAAAGTAACCCCAACTGGTGAAATTACAATAAAAGGTAATAAGTTCAAGGAAATTTTAAATACTATAACCTTTGGTATCTTCTCACTAAATACAACAGATGTTAAGGTAACCGCTACCGATGATAAGAGTGGTATTTCTAAAATCGAGTATGCAAAAGTGCCGAGTCTTGTAACAGATACCTCTACCCTTACATTCGTAGATTACTCAGCATTTACAATAAGCCCTACCGATACCTCAGTAGTGTATGCTAGATTTACCGATAACGCAGGGAATGTTAAAATAATAAATTCTACCGAAGTTACAACATATCAAAATAGTACAGCAGATACAACAACAGTAGACTTTGTAAAAGGAACAACCGCAAATAAAGATATATTAGTAAACCTAAATGGCAACACCATTAAAAATATAACCTTAAATAACGCAGTTGTAAATAATACAAACTACACAATTGCAGGAAACAAAATAACCCTAAAAGCAAGCTACCTAGAAACACTATCAAGAGGAACAAACACCTTTACAATAACCTACAATCCAAACGGAAAAGAGTTTAAAGCCACCGATAAAGGCGACACCCCCGCCACCTCAAGTTTTAGTGTAACAATAGGACTTAAAGACCTAACAACAGCGGAGCTAACTTTTACTGCACCATCTAATCTATTTTTTAATAACACCGCTAAAACAGCTACTGTTACCGCTAAAAACGGAGTGGCAGACGTTGGAGCTATTACAGTAAAATACTATGATGAAAATAATAGAGTAGTAACAAATCCAAAAGCAGTTGGCAGTTACACAGTAAAAGTAGATGTAGCCGAAACCGCAACGTATAAAGTAGCAACAAACTTAGAAGTAGGTACATTTACAATAAGCTATATCACAAGTCCTGCCAACATAACATATAATAACGAAACCACCAAAAAAACGTGGTATAAAAATGATGTTTCATTAGTATCAAATGGCTATCAGCTATCAACATCACAAACAGGAACTTTTTCAAATAGTATCATCATTTCAGAGAATACATCAGCAGATTACAAAGTATATGCAAAAGATTTAAATGGAAATATCTCTGATGCAATAGTAATAGGCGAAATAAAGGTTGATAAAGTAACCCCAACTGGTGAAATTACAATAAAAGGTAATAAGTTCAAGGAAATTTTAAATACTATAACCTTTGGTATCTTCTCACTAAATACAACAGATGTTAAGGTAACCGCTACCGATGATAAGAGTGGTATTTCTAAAATCGAGTATGCAAAAGTGCCGAGTCTTGTAACAGATACCTCTACCCTTACATTCGTAGATTACTCAGCATTTACAATAAGCCCTACCGATACCTCAGTAGTGTATGCTAGATTTACCGATAACGCAGGGAATGTTAAAATAATAAATTCTACCGAAGTTACAACATATCAAAATAGTACAGCAGATACAACAACAGTAGACTTTGTAAAAGGAACAACCGCAAATAAAGATATATTAGTAAACCTAAATGGCAACACCATTAAAAATATAACCTTAAATAACGCAGTTGTAAATAATACAAACTACACAATTGCAGGAAACAAAATAACCCTAAAAGCAAGCTACCTAGAAACACTATCAAGAGGAACAAACACCTTTACAATAACCTACAATCCAAACGGAAAAGAGTTTAAAGCCACCGATAAAGGCGACACCCCCGCCACCTCAAGTTTTAGTGTGACGATAGCACGTAAAGATTTAGTAGACTCAGACATAATATACACAGCACCTCAAACGTTAGTTTTTGATAACACAGCTAAAACAGCGACTGTTTCATTAAAAGCAGGAATACAAGGCGCAGGAACAATTACAGTTCAGTACTATGACGCAGCCGCAAACCTTGTAACCGAGGCTAAAAACGTTGGCACATATACAGTAAAAGCCTCTGTTTCAGAAGGCGCAAGTTATAATGCGTATGCTTTAAAAACAGTCGGAACATTCACCATTACAAAAGGCGACCAAACAGCACCGACAGGAGTTAGTAAACTAGACTGTACAGCACTAGGACTTAACGATGGCAAGATTATCGGTGTAAATAACAGAATGGAATACAAAAAATCCACCGATATAGCCTATACCGCAATTACAGCAAACGAAGTTACAGGCCTTGCAAGCGGAACATATGACGTTCGTTATAAAGACACCGTAAACCAAAACGCAAGTCCTAAAGTTTCAGTTGTAATCGCAGTTGGTAAAGCTTTAATTATTACAACAACTAATGGCGAGGGTTATACAGTAACCACCACCGACCCTAAAACAGTACCATATAATGGAAGCTTTAGCTTTACAGTTAATGTAAAAGCAGGCTATGATAAAACTAAAATGGTAGTAAAAGCAAACAACACTACCTTAACAGAAACAGCAGGCAAATACACAGCAACTAATATCACAGCAAACACAGCAATAACAGTAGTCGGTGTAGCCGATACTAAAGCACCAGTTGTAGCAGTAGCTCTTGATACTAATAACTGGAATAGCTTTTTAAATACTGTAACGTTTGGTTTATTCTTTAAAGAAACTAAAACCCTATCAGTAACCGCTACCGACACTGACGGAAGTGGCATTGCTAAAACTGAGTATCTTGTATCAGACACTCCATTTAACGCAGTAGCTGATGTAAACGGTGTTTGGAAAAATATCACAGGAAATAGCATAAATCTAGCAGTTAATTCAAAGCAGTATGTATATGTAAAATCTACCGATAATAAAGGCAACTTTGCGATAGTAAATACAAACGGAATTGTAATCTATACCGATAGTGAGCTTGTTACCAAAACAGAAGAGTTTAATATGGATATGACAAAAGATATCGAAGTTTCTCAAAAGACAATTGGTAACACAGTAGCATCTATTAAAAATGGCACAGTAGCTCTTGTAGAGGGAACTGATTTTACACAAAATGAAAATAAAGTTATCCTTAAAAAAGAGTATCTTGCAAAAGCACTCACTGGGGATAATCTTGTACTCACTTTCACCTTTGCACCAATGGGTGTTAAAACAGATGTAGTTACATTGCCAACAGTTGATTTTACAGTTACAAAACACGTCCATACCTTTGATAACGGCGTTGTAACCAAAGAGCCAACAATTACCGAAGACGGGGAAACAACCTTTACCTGCACAAAGTGTGGCTTTAAAAAGACTACTCCAATAGCAAAACTAGAATCAGAAGTGAAAACTTTTGAAGATAAAAAAGAGGACGTTTCTGTAAGCGGTACCTTTACCAAAAATGCAAAGCTTGTAATTACCAAAGCAGAAAAGGGAAATGCCGAGTTTGATAATATTTATAAATTAATAGACGAAAGTCAAATGCATATCGGCGCTTACACAGTAGAAATGGTAGACGGAACGTATGCCGGTGAACTTACCATAACCTTTGGTGTAGATGCTAAATATAATGGTAAAACATTTACAGTTTATCACGAGAAGAAAGACGGAACAATTGAAACATTTAAACAAGTTGCAGAAAATGGAAAAGTCATTATTAAAGTAACAGAGCTTTCACCATTTATGCTAACCGTTTTAAAAGATGTGCCGGAAGTTCCTCCAAAAGACCCTGAAACACCAACTGTTCCAGATAAACCAAATGATACAAATAAACCAAATAAACCTGGTACTTCAAATAATCAAAATCCACCTCAAACAGGCGATACTACCCCAATCTATCTATACGTTTTCTTACTATCTGTATCCCTCACAGCCGCTACTTTTCTTCTTTATAAAAAAAGATCCTACCGCCCAAAATTTTCTAAACGCTAATCAAGTAACCAATGGCAGTAAAACAAAAGTAGCAAAACAAAAGAAGTAAAAACTATAGTAGCAAAATAATAGTAGCAAAAAATCCACTAGC
>JAVVYT010000077.1:0-3492 GCA_036650995.1 Clostridia bacterium
AGCTCTTTAGGTAACATAGGTACTACTTTGTCTGTAAAATAAACTGAAGTTCCTCTCTCTAAAGCTTCTACATCAATAGGTGAGCCTTCTAAAACATAGTTTGTAACATCGGCAATATGAACACCTAAGGTATAACCTGTCGAGGTTTTTTCAATGGATACAGCATCGTCTAAATCTAAAGCATCGTAAGGGTCAATAGTAAAAATTACTTTATCACGAAGGTCTAGACGAGATTTTAGCTCCTCTTCATTTATAGAAGAGGGGATAGAAGATTCAATATTTTTTATGCTATCTGGAAATTCAGTGCGGATATCATACATATCTAAAACAGCATTGTAATTTGCCTCGCTTGTTTTGCTACTTCCATATGTTTCGATAAATTCAGAAGCTATTGCACCGTTTTTCTTAACACCGATAAGCTTTATACGGATTTTATCATATACCTTTGCATTACCTATTTCATTAGCTTTTAAAAATAATTTAAGAGGTAATTTTATCTTGTATGGAATAAATTCAAACTCATTTTTGTTTTCAAATTTACCAGGGACTATTACACCTACATACTCTTTAAAAGCTCTTGTAAGGATGCGAACTAAATTTACTTTTTTTGATTTGCCAAGCGGTTGAGCTAAGACAATATCATATGGAAGGGGTCTTGTATCATTTAGGTTATTTATTTGATATTCACCATCTGAGGCTATTAAGTATGGTGAGTTTTTTATAATCATATATTGCCCCGTTTTGTAGCCGGCAAGGGCAGGGGTTGTGATTTTACCTTTTTTGGTATATAAAATATCAAAATTAGTTTCTAGCTCTAAAAGTAGTTCACCAAAAGCAGCATCATACTTTTCATCTGCAAACACTAATTCTTCAAGTGCTTGTGGAGTAAGTGGTGCGTTATCAGCGATGATATCTAGTATCTCTTGTTTGTTTTTCATATTAAACTTCCTCTTTTTTTATAAATGAAAATAGCTCCCCTTGCAAAAACTGCAAAGGAAGCTATAATTTGAATTCTTTAAAACTATTTGCCCATTAAGGTAATGATGTTTAAAACAACAGTTAAAATAACAAAGACAACTGAAATAATAGCGGTCCATAAGCCAAGCTTAGCATCTATTGACCTACCTTTGTTTTTACCAAAAAATGTTTCTGCAGTACCTGAAATGGTGCCTCCTAGATTTGCAACTTTACCATGTTGAAATAAAACAATAGCAACTAATACTATACTAATTACGATTGATACAATACCTAAAATTATCTCTATGTTACTCATAAAAATGCTCCTTTATAATTAATAAAAAGTCTAGTAATGATATTACCATAAATTGTTTCTATTTGCAAGCTATTTTTTAAAAATTATTAAATTAAATTTAGAAGTATTAAAAGCTACTGGTTTTAAAAAAATCTTGTCTTTTATGATATAGTATTTATTTGATGTTTTTTAATACCTTTTTGTAAAATTTAAACTGAAAAAAATGACTGGTTTGGTTGACTTATATAGTAAAATGGAATATAATTATAAAATGTAGAATAAAATGGCAAATTCTTGAAAAAAAGTTAAATAATAAAAGAAGTTAAGTCTTAAAAGAAAAATTTAAAAATCAGAAATTAAATTATATGAAACGGAGAAAAAAATATGTTTAGAAACAAAACACTTCTAATTACCGGGGGAACAGGCTCATTTGGAAATGCGGTTTTAAATCGTTTTTTAACTACTGATATCGGGGAGATACGTATTTTTTCACGTGATGAGAAAAAGCAGGACGATATGCGTCACGAATACCAATCTAAATTTCCAGAAGTTTCAGATAAAATCAAGTTTTTTATAGGAGATGTTCGTGACTTAGCGTCGGTTAAAAATGCTATGCACGGAGTGGATTATATCTTCCACGCAGCTGCTTTAAAGCAGGTACCATCTTGCGAGTTTTTCCCACTAGAGGCTGTTAAAACAAATGTAATAGGCACTGATAATGTTTTAACTGCTGCAATTGATGAGGGGGTAAAAACAGTTATTTGTCTTTCAACTGATAAAGCCGCTTATCCTGTTAATGCTATGGGTACATCAAAGGCTATGATGGAAAAGGTAATAGTTGCAAAAGCTAGAACAGTAGCTGAGTCAAAAACCAAAATTTGCTGTACTAGGTATGGCAATGTTATGTGTTCACGTGGCTCTGTTATTCCACTTTGGATAGAGCAGATTAAAGAGGGCAAGCAGATTACAATAACCGAGCCTTCTATGACGAGGTTTATTATGAGCCTTGATGAGGCGGTAGACCTTGTTTTATTTGCATTTAAAAATGGTACTAGCGGAGATATATTAGTTCAAAAAGCACCAGCATGCACTATCGAAGTGTTAGCTACGGCTGTAAAACAGCTATTTCGTTCAACCGATGATATAAAAGTAATTGGTATTCGACACGGTGAGAAGGTATATGAAACACTACTTACAAACGAAGAGTGTGCAAATGCTACCGATATGGGCGATTTTTATCGTGTACCTTGTGATAAACGTGACTTAAATTATGACAAGTTTTTTACAGAGGGCAGTACTTCAAGAAACACCATTACAGAGTTTAATTCAAACAATACAGAGCTTTTAACAGTCGAAGAGGTTAAAGAAAAACTACTTACATTAGAATACATAAGAGAAGAAATAGCAGCACTTTAGGGGTTTATTATCTTAATTTGAAAGGATATTAAAGATGAACATTTTAGTTACAGGAGCAAATGGTTTTGTAGGTAAAAATCTAATAGCACAGCTTTTAAATATAAGCGAGGGTAAAGCTACAAACTACGATATAGATAAAAACATTAAAATATACGAGTACGATATTACCACAGACCCTAATATGCTTGATGTTTTTACAAAAGATTGCGATTTTGTTTTTCACCTTGCAGGGGTAAATAGACCCAAAACAAACGATGAATTTATGACAGGAAATTTTGGTTTCACCTCAACACTACTAGATAGTTTAGAGAAAAATGGCAACAAATCTCCAATTGTCATAACCTCTTCAATTCAGGCACTTTTAGATAACGATTATGGTAAATCTAAAAAAGCAGGAGAGGATTTACTCTTTTCATACGCTAAAAAAACAGGTGTAAAGCCTTTAGTATACAGACTCCCGAACGTTTTCGGTAAATGGTGTAGACCAAACTATAACTCGGCGGTAGCAACTTTTTGCAATAATATAGCAAATGATATTGAAATAGTGGTAAATGACCCTACTGTAAATATGCAGCTAGTTTATATTGATGATGTAGTAGACGAATTTATTATGGCACTTGGCGGAAAAGAGCATATTGAAAATGGTTATTGCTTTATCCCGACAGTCCATAAAGTAAGGCTTATAGAGATTGTAGAAAAGCTAAATGCGTTCAAAAAGTCTAGAGAAACACTAGACGTTCCATACTTAGCAAATGCGTTTGAAAAGGCACTTTACAGCACTTATTTAAGCTATTTACCAGAGGATAAATTTAATTATAAACTTC
>JAVVYT010000077.1:3502-7106 GCA_036650995.1 Clostridia bacterium
ACTCTAGATAGAGGGCAGTTTTCGGTTAATATTTCAAAACCCGGCATTGTAAAAGGCAACCACTGGCATAACACTAAAAACGAAAAATTTGTTGTCGTAAGGGGAACAGGGGTAATAAGATTTCGGAAAATTGGTACTGATAAGGTAATTGAATACTTTGTATCAGGTGATGAAATTGAGGTTTTGGATATTCCGGTAGGCTATACTCATAACATTGAAAACCTTGGCAAAGAGGATATGGTAACCTTTATGTGGTGCAACGAATGTTTCAATAAAAATAAACCTGATACATACTTTGAAATAGTATAGTGCGAAAGGAAGATTAAAATGTCAAAACTAAAACTTATGACTATAATAGGTACAAGACCTGAAATTATAAGGCTTGCCGCTGTAATTAAAAAATGTGATACGTATTTCGATCAGATTTTAGTACACACAGGGCAAAATTATGATTACGAATTAAACCAAGTGTTTTTCGATGACTTAGGACTTCGCTCACCTGACCACTTTTTAAACTCGGTAGGGGACGATTTAGGCGAAACAATCGGCAATATAATTGCAAAATCCTATAAAATAATGGCACAGGATAAGCCGGATGCGCTACTTATACTAGGGGATACAAACTCTTGTTTATCCTCTATTGCAGCAAAAAGACTTCATATTCCGATATTCCATATGGAGGCGGGTAATCGCTGTTTTGATGAGTGTTTACCAGAGGAAACTAACCGCAGAATAGTTGATCATATTTCAGATGTAAATATGTGCTATTCAGAGCATGCAAGAAGATATCTAAACGCAGAGGGAACTGCTAAAGAGAGAACATATGTTGTCGGCTCACCAATGGCAGAGGTGCTTTCAGCAAATTTAGAGAGTATTAAAAAATCAGATATTGTAAATAAACTAGGGCTTACTAAAGGTAAGTATATTTTGCTATCAGCCCACCGTGAAGAAAATATTGATACTATCGAAAACTTCACAAGCTTAATGAATGCTGTAAATGCTATGGCTATTAAATATAATATGCCTATTTTATACTCATGTCACCCACGTAGTGCAAAGTATATTAAAGAACGCAACTTCATCTTTGATAGCAGAGTGCATCAGAGCAAGCCACTAGGTTTTCACGATTATAATAATCTTCAGATGAACGCCTTTGCAGTCGTATCAGATAGCGGAACACTTCCAGAAGAAAGTAGCTTTTTCTTGTCTATTAATAACCCGTTCCCGGCTGTTTGTATTAGAACTAGCACAGAGCGTCCTGAGGCTATTGATAAGGGCAATTTTATAATAGCCGGAATTACCGAAAAAGAAGTACTACAAGCAGTGGACACCGCTATTCTTATGAATTTAAACAAGGATTTAGGAATTCCTGTACCAAACTATACTGATGAAAACGTATCTAATAAAGTTGTAAAGATAATCCAGTCTTACACCGGCATTGTAGATAGAATGGTATGGAGAAAACCGCTGTAATAAATATATATATACGTCTAAATTAGCAAAAAAGAAGGTAAATTTTGAAGAAGATAATAATACCGTTTATTATATTGCTCACAATGCTTACAGTAGGAGGTACGCTATTTTTAAATAGTGCAACTACTAATTTAAAGGACAGTAAAATTACATATTTATCCGAAATTTCCATTAAAAACGCATCTCTTATCAAAACAAAGATAAATGATTTACTAGACCTTTTAAAAGCAGATGCTCTTTTCATAAGCCATGTATCTGAAAAAAGCGAAGTTGTGAATATAGAAGAATCTTTAAAGGTATTAAAACAAGAGGCTAAGAGAAACGAATTTAAGAGGATGGGAATTATTCTTAAAGATGGAAAAACCTATTTATCTGATAATGACGAAGTGAAGAATTTTAGCGAAAGAGATTATTTCAAAGATGCTATAAAAGGAAATTCTGTTGTATCTCAGCCATTAATTGACGTGTTAGACGGTAGTAAAATCAACGTACTTTCAACACCTATCTATAAAGGAAATGAAATTATAGGTGTTTTATTTGGTACAATAGATGCCTCAATGTTTTCAAAGGTATTAGAGGTTGTAAGCTTTGGCGGTGAGGGGTATTCATATATTATTACAAGTAAAGGAATACCGATTATTTACCCTACCCATAAATATGGTATGCGTGGCTATGACGATTTATTTTCAGCAATGAGAAAAGAGCCGGAAAACGAGCAGGA
Source organism: Clostridia bacterium (assembly GCA_036650995.1). Classification (GTDB taxonomy): domain Bacteria; phylum Bacillota; class Clostridia; order Oscillospirales; family SIG519; genus JAVVYT01. The sequence goes on from JAVVYT010000077.1 coordinate 5,697, forward strand.
AGTTGCAAGTTTAGAGCAAAATATCTCAGACGGTTTAGACGGAAATATGACCTACTATTATGGTGATATAAAAAGAGAATTAAGTTATAGTAAAATCGGGATAAACGATTGGTATATGATAAGCATAGTACCTACAAGTGTTATTATGCAAAACTCAAATGACCTATTATTTCAAATGGCAATAATTGCAATTATTATGGTACTAATTATAATGGCTATTAGTATTATAGTTATAAACTCATATAGAAAAAATGCCACAAGACTTGAAACACTTGCGTTTAAAGATGAAATAACAGGATTTTACAACTATAAAAAATTCAAGATAGAGGCAAGACGATTATTAAATATTGAAGATTTAAAGTATGCCTTTGTGTATTTTGATATTAAAAATTTCAAGATTGTAAATGATATTTATGGCTTTGAAAAGGGCAACGATACTTTAAAATACATCTGTAATATTCTAATGAGCAATAAAAAGAAAGACGAAGTCTTTGCTAGGGTGGCAGCGGATAGATTTGTATATTTAATGAGATATACCGAAGAGGAAGAAATTCTAAATTCTATTAGACTTTTAAACGATAATATCTGCAATTATATTGACGATTATACAATGACACTTACCTTTGGTGTTCGTATCATAAACGATAATAAGGATATAGATACCTATTATGATAACGCAATGCTGGCTATTATGGCAGGAGCTAGTAATTCAAATGAAAATATAACCTTTTATAACGATTCTTTTAGAACAAGTATTTTAAAGGAAAAAGAGTATGAAAACGCAATGCAAACCTCACTAGATAATAATGAGTTTAAGGTTTTTTTACAGCCTAAGTATAATATAAAAACAGGTAAAATAGTTGGTGCTGAGGCACTTTGTAGGTGGGATTATAAAAATAACGGACTTATCTTCCCGGATCAGTTTATACCGCTTTTTGAAAAAAATGGCTTTATTAAAAAGCTTGATTTGTATATGTTTGAAAGTGTTTGTAAACTGCTTAGCTATTTAAAAGAAAATGATAAAAAATCAATTGTCATTTCAACTAACTTCTCAAGATACAACTCGATAAATCTTCAAACCGCAAAGACGTTAAATGAGATTACTAAAAAATATAAAGTGCCTACAAGTCTTTTAGAGGTGGAAATAACCGAAAGTGCATTAACCGATAATATAAATGAGTTTATTGATATTACAAAGTCGATAAAAAGTCAAGGTTTTCTGCTTTCAATAGACGATTTTGGAGCGGGCTATTCCTCTCTTAACTGCCTTAAAGATATTCCGGCTGATATTATAAAGCTAGATAGGGAATTTTTGCACGAACTAAGTGATAATGAACGAGGTAGAAAAATTATCGAAAGTTTGGTGCAGATGGCAAAACTACTTTCACTAACTACAATTGCAGAGGGAGT
>JAVVYT010000078.1:0-2938 GCA_036650995.1 Clostridia bacterium
TATTGGAATTATTAAGAAAAAAGCTAAAAACGCAAGAATTATAGCGGTTTTAAAAGCAAATGGCTATGGTATTGGTGCTGTTAATTTAGCAACTATTCTGAAAAGCTATGGCATTAATTTCTTCGCTGTTGCAACTTTAGAAGAGGCAATTTCTCTTCGTGAAGAGGGAATAAAAGAAGAAATATTATTGCTGTGTTCTACTTCTGAGGAAAGTGATATTGATAATATCATTAAATATAATATCACCCCGACAATAGGAAGTATAGCAGTAGCAGCTGCTTTAAATGGTGCTTTAGAACGACTAGATCAAACTATAAATGCACATATAGAGATAGACACTGGTTTTGGAAGATATGGTTTTATGCCAGATGAGATTGATAAAATAGCTAGTGTTTGCGATAATTTTAGTAATATTAAAATTTCAGGAATTTATTCGCATCTTTCCTCTTCGTTTTTAAAAAAATCCTATACAAATACTCAAATACTAGAATTTACTAATATTATTACAAAGTTAAAAGAGCAAAATATTGAAATCGAAATGAAACATATTGCAAATAGTAATGCACTTTTCAATTATGATGAGTCGTTATTTAATGCTGTTAGAGTAGGATCTGCTTTTTTAGGTAGAGTTTTAGCTAAAAAAACAGGACTTCAGAATATTAGCTATCTACAAACAGATATCAAAGAGATAAAATGGTTACCAAAAGGGCATAATGTTGGTTATGGAAACGCATATGTTACTAAAGCGCCAACTAGAATTGCTGTTATAAATGTTGGTTATTCAGACGGTGTTTGTATCTCGAGAGATAAAGGGTTATTTAGGTTTATCGATAAATTAAGATATATCGTAAATGATATAAGACTTTCAAAAAAAAGTGCACCATCTTTTACTCTAAATGGAAAAAAAGCTTATGTTATTGCAAGAGCTAATGTTTCTAATATTATCTTAGATGTTACAAATATCGATTGTAAAGTATCTGATGTTTGTAAAATAAACGCAAATCCCATTTTAATAAAATCTGAAATACAAAGGATTTTTATATAAATATAACTAATGCTATTTAGGAGTTGGCGGAGAATGAATTATAGAGAATATACTGAAAATTTAGAACAAACTTTATTGTCCCCTTATGCAGTTAAATCTTCTGATTCTAAGGGTCGTTATAGATATGAGGAAAAGGACGATATTCGTACTGACTTTATGCGGGATAGAGATAGGATAATTCATTGTAAAGCATTTAGGCGGTTAAAACACAAAACTCAGGTTTTTATATCCCCTGAGGGTGATCATTATAGAACTCGCCTAACCCATACTCTTGAGGTAGCTCAGATTGCAAGAACTATTGCAAGAGCACTTAGATTAAATGAGGATTTAACCGAAGCTATTGCTTTAGGTCACGATTTAGGGCATACTCCTTTTGGCCATTCAGGCGAAAGAGCCATAAGAGAAGTTGCTAATGTGAGTTTTAATCATAACGTTCAGAGCGTTCGTGTTTTGCAGGTTTTAGAAAAGCAGAGAAAAGGACTTAATATCACCAAAGAGGTTTTAGACGGTATCGAAAATCACACATGGAGCGGTAATCCGTCAACACTTGAAGGAAAAATAGTGCGGTATGCTGATGTTATTGCCTATATAAATCACGATATTGATGATGCCATAATGGCAGGAGTTATAAAGCAAACGGATTTACCGGAGCCACTTCTTAAAATATTAGGGCAAACGCATGGTGATAGAATTTCAACTTTAATTATGGCAATAGTTGATAATAGCTTTGGAAAAGATATGCTTGTTATGGAGCCTTTTGTCGAGCAGGCGATGCTAGAACTTAAAGAGTATATGTTTACTAATGTTTATTTTAATTCAATAGCAAAGCTAGAAGAGCAAAAAGCAATTGATTTGATAAAAATGTTATATAGATATTTTGATGATAACAAAAGTAAAATTCCAGAAGAGTATTTTCATAATCAAAATGATAAAAAAGTTGCAATTATAGATTATTTATCAAGTATGACAGATTCATATGCAATTTCAATTTTTAATGATGTGTTCGTTCCATATGGCTGGAATAAGTAGAATTTTTAAGAAAGGATAAATCTTATATGCTTAGCGAAAGTTTTTTACAAGAACTTAGAGATAAAAACGATATAGAAGATACAATCAGTAGATATGTTGAGCTTAAAAAAGCCGGAAAAAACATAAAAGGTTTATGCCCGTTTCATAGTGAAAAAACTGCCTCTTTTACAGTCTTTCCAGATACGCAGTCGTTTTTTTGTTTTTGCTGTAATGCCGGTGGCGACGTTATTACTTTTATTAAGAAAATCGAAAATTTAGATTATATTGATGCGGTCCGTTTACTTGCAGACAAGGCACATATAGAGTTACCTAAAGATAATATCTCTGATGAAAGTCATAAACTACGTACTAGAATTTACGAAATGAACACCATAGCCGCTAAATTCTTTCATAATAATTTAAAGTTAGATTTTGCTAAAGTCGCTCTTCAATATATTAATAAACGTGCATTATTACCCGAAACTGTTACTAAATTCGGTTTAGGCTACGCACTAGATAAATGGGACGGACTCATTAACCATTTAAAAGAAAAAGGCTATTATCTTGAAGAGATGCAGGCTGCGGGGCTTGTTGTTAAAAACGATAGAGGGACCTATTATGATAGATTTAGAAATAAACTTATCTTTCCGATTATAGATTTAAAAGGTAAGGTCATAGGCTTTGGCGGAAGAGTGCTTGACGATTCAAAGCCTAAATATTTAAACTCACCTGAAACATTAATTTTTAAAAAAGGAACAAATTTATTTGCTTTATCCCTTGCTAAAAATGAAAATTCTGATACAATTATCCTAGCTGAAGGTTATATGGACGTTATTGCAATGCATCAAGCAGGAATAAAAACAGCAGTCGCAACACTTGGAACTG
>JAVVYT010000078.1:2948-7099 GCA_036650995.1 Clostridia bacterium
TTTTATCAAGATACTGTAAGCAAGTTATTATAGCCTACGATTCAGATGAGGCAGGGAAGTTAGCTACTAATAAAGCAATTAAACTTTTAAATGAAGTGTCAGTTGGTGTAAAGGTATTAAGCATTACAGGAGGAAAAGACCCTGATGAATATATAAGAACATATGGTGTAGAAAAATTCAAGCTTTTATTAAACGGTAGTGGTAATTATATAGAACATAAAATCAATCAATTGAAATTAAAGTTTAATTTAGATTTACCCGATGAGGCGGTTTCATTTTTGAAAGAATCAGCTGTGATTTTAAGTGAGATTAGAAATCCCGCCGAACGAGAAATATATATAAATAAAATATCAAAAGACCTAAAAATTGAAAAAAACAGTTTTGTAATAGAGGTTGAAAGGTACCGAAAACAGATTTACAAAAAGCAAGAAAAACAGATGCTCAAAGCACAGGCGGATAAATTAATCTCAAAAAATGACAAGATAAATTCAGAAAGAGGTACAAATTTAAAGGGTGCTAGAGCAGAGGAAAGGCTCATTGGAATATTTTTTGCTAATAAAGATTATTTAAATAAAATTTTACAGCAGATTAATATAGAAACTGATTTTGTTACAGAGTTTAATAAATCGATAATGTTAGCACTTGTAAACAGAGTTAAAAACAATTTAGAAATTGAGCTTATAAATTTAAGTGGTGAGCTTAGTAGCAATCAAATGAGTAAGCTATCGGAGATTATAGCAAATAATGTTAAGCTAGGGAATGGAGATATCAACGAGGCTTTAGAGTTAATAGAAGTTATTAAAAAAGAAAAAAATCAAGTTAAATCAAAAGATACCAGAGAGATGACAAACGAAGAGTTTTTAGAATCAATAAAAAAGCTAAAGAAGTAAATTAATGGTAATTCAAAAAAAGGATGGTAAAAGTATGAACGAAACAGAAAATAACGAAGTAATAGAAGAGCCTAAAGAAATCAAAGTTACTAAAAAATCTGAAAAAGAAGAAGATACCAAAAACAAATCGGCAGAAACTGAAAAGGCAAATGATAACTCTGCTGATAAAAAACTAGTTATTAAAAATCTTTTAGAAGCAGGCAAGCAAAAAGGCTCACTAAGCAGAAAGTTTATTGTTGAAAATCTAATGACAATAGATATTGATGCAGAACAAATCGAAAAGGTTTTTGATAGTCTTGAAGCTATGGGTATTGAAATTTTAGATGAATTTGATATCCCCGAAGAGGAAATTCAAGAGCTTGAAGAAATAGAAAGCGAAACAGTTTCCCAGGCGGATTTAGAAGCTGTTTTAAGCTCTGAGGGTGTATCTATTGATGACCCTGTAAAGGTTTATCTTAAAGAAATTGGTAGAGTTAATCTGTTGACAGCAGACGAAGAGCGTGAGCTAGCTCAGCAGATGGAAAAAGGCAGTAACTATGCAAAACAGCGACTAGCTGAGGCAAATTTACGTCTTGTTGTTAGTATTGCAAAAAGATATGTAGGCCGTGGTATGCTATTTCTTGATTTAATTCAAGAGGGCAATTTAGGACTTATAAAGGCAGTAGAGAAGTTTGATTACACAAAGGGATATAAGTTCTCAACCTATGCTACTTGGTGGATTAGACAGGCAATTACAAGAGCTATTGCCGATCAGGCACGTACAATTAGAATTCCTGTTCATATGGTCGAAACTATAAATAAAGTTGTAAGAATAGAACGTCAACTATTGCAAGAATTTGGCAGACAACCACAGCCAGAGGAAATTGCAAAAGAAATGAATTTACCGGTTGATAAAGTTCGTGAAATTATGAAGATTGCTCAAGAGCCAGTATCGCTTGAAACTCCAATTGGCGAAGAAGAGGATAGTCATTTAGGAGATTTTATTCCTGATGATGATATGCCAACTCCTGCTGATGTAGCATCTAATGTTCTTCTAAAAGAGGAATTAGCGGATGTACTTTTAACTTTAACTCCGAGAGAAGAAAAGGTTTTAAGATTACGTTTTGGTTTAGAAGATGGCAGAATGAGAACACTAGAAGAAGTAGGCAAGGAATTTGAAGTTACAAGAGAAAGAATTCGTCAGATTGAGGCAAAAGCTCTTCGTAAACTTCGTCACCCTAGTCGCTCTAAAAGATTAAAGGATTTTCTTGAATAAAGAGAACGGATTGTAATAATGAATTCAGAATTTAAATTAACTAAAATATCATGTTATGTAGCAATAATGTTTCAAGCAGTGTCTTGCAACATTATTGCCCTTTTGTTTATCCCATTTATGAGTTTGTATGGCTTTTCTTATGTGGATTTAGGAATGTTAGTAGCCGTAAATTTTGGTGTACAAATTGCAGTTGATATTATCTTTAGTCCGTTTATTGATAAAATCGGTTATAAAAAACTAGTGCTATTATCAGTAGTTTTCGGCTTTGTAGGTTTTATGATACTGTTTAGTGTTCCGTATGTTTTTAATAATAAACTAGTTGGAATAATAATAGCTACTGTCGTATTCTCAACCGCAAATGGGCTTTTAGAGGTTTTAGTAAGTCCTATTGCCGATGCTATACCTAGTGATGATAAAGGCGCATCTATGAGCTTTATGCACTCTTTTTACGCTTGGGGGCAGGTAATTTTTATAACCGTTACCACTGTTTTATTATATTTTTTGAAAATTGATAATTGGCAGTTGATAGTTCTTTTTTGGTCTGTAATCCCAGTTGTTAATTTTATTATGTTTACAAAGGCAAAATTCCCGAAAAACACCGATAAAACAGAGCGAAGAAGTATTAAAAGTGTTCTTTTTAAACCGTTCTTTATCGTAGCTGTATTAGCAATATTTTTTGGTGCAGCAGGTGAAGTAGTTATAAATCAGTGGCGTTCATCTTTTATGGAAAAAGCTCTTATGCTACCTAAAATTACGGGGGATTTACTTGGTATGTGCGGTTTTGCTGTTGCACTTGGAGCCGGTAGACTTCTTTATGGACTTTATGGTAAAAAGTTTGACCTAAATAAAACACTTATTTTAGGAAGCATAATTACTACTTTGTGCTATTTAATTATAGCAATTTCTCCGTATAATTTTATTAATGTATTATTTTGTGCTGTCTGTGGATTTTCAGCAAGCCTTTTGTGGCCTGGTACTCTTGTAGTAACTTCTAATAAATTCGCAATGTCCGGTGCTTGGCTTTTTGCCATTTTGGCGGCGGCAGGGGATATTGGTGGCTCTGTTGGTCCTTATATTACAGGGTTTATTATAGATAATGTAAAAACAGCTAATATTACAGCCTTCATTTCAAATATTTATAATATAACCTCCGAACAAGCGGCTATTAGAATAGGTATCTTAATAGCAGCAATTTTCCCACTACTCGCAGTAGTTTGCCATCTGTACCTTAAAAAACATCGCAATAAGTAATTATCATATAATTTTTACATACATTTTGTTACGATATCTATAACTTTCAAAAGCAAATTAAAACCAGTTTTAACGAGTGGTATTATAAACATATAAAACATATCAAGATTTAATTTTCCGCTCTAGAACTTATTCATTTGCTTTTAAAAAACAATAATAATTATTAAAAAATATATTAGTATATAAAAAGCCTATCAAAAATCAATTACAGATTATTTGATAGGCTTTTTCTTTATCAATCTTTCCATAATATACAATTAGTATATTATACTTTTTTATTACTAAAAGTAGACTATGCTTATTTTATTGTGTAACTAAATTTTTGACATGGATAATCAAAACTGTTATATAAATAATCGGAAGCTTTTATAATTAATCAGAAGCTTTTATAATTAATCAGAAGCTTTTATAATTAATCAGAAACTTTTATATCGGAATTATATTAATAGAAAAAGACAGACTCGTTTTAAAAAAACAGGTCTGTCTTTCTGGCGGAAAGAGAGGGATTCGAACCCTCGGTTGGGGTAAACCAACACACGCTTTCCAGGCGTGCGCCTTAGACCAGCTCAGCCATCTTTCCAAAAAAATATTACTTAGATAGTTTACCTTATTTTAAGTAAAAATGCAATATGTTTTTAAGAAACTCTTTAATTTATTTTATAAAACTAGGTTTTTTAGCAATTTTTTTATTTTAATGTTCTTTTTTGATATTTATTTGAAGATTTAAAAATATTATCTGTGATATTAAAATAAAA
>JAVVYT010000079.1:0-7020 GCA_036650995.1 Clostridia bacterium
GCATATTGCTGAAGACCATTTTTATCCAGAAATTATAAATAGTCAATCTCTTGATGTACTTCCTGAAGGTGAAATTGGAGAACTTGTTATTACAACACTTACTAAAGAAGCATTTCCAATACTTCGTTATCGTACTAAAGATATTACAAAATTAGATTATAGCACTTGTGATTGTGGTAGGACAATGGCTAGAATGAGCAAAACCATGGGCAGAAGTGATGATATGTTTAAAATTAAGGGTGTTAATGTTTTCCCAACTCAAATTGAAAGTGTTTTATTAACAATTTCTGGTATTGGACCTCATTATCAACTTATTTTAAGAAGAAAAAACTTTACTGATTCATTAGAAGTGTTGGTTGAATTGATTGATAGCACTTTACTAGAAAAATTTTCTGAACTAGAAAAGCTTGAAAAGAAAATAAAATCAAGTCTACATACAGTTTTAGGTATTGAGTGTAAAGTAACATTATGCCAACCAAGAACAATAGAACGAACTGCTGGTAAAGCAAAACGTGTTATAGATCTTAGAAATACATAAATAATAATTGAAAAAGGGTAGAATATTATGAAAAAATTAATGTTAGGTAATGAAGCAGTAGCTAGGGGACTTTTTGAAGCTGGTTGTAAAATAGTTTCAAGTTATCCAGGTACACCAAGTACTGAAATTACAGAATATGCAACTAAATATAGCGAAATTTACACAGAGTGGGCACCTAATGAAAAGGTTGCTACTGAAACAACTTTAGGAGCTAGTATAGGCGGAGCTAGATCTTTTTCTGCAATGAAACATGTAGGTTTAAACGTAGCAGCAGATCTCGTTTTTACAGCTTCTTATACTGGTGTTACTGGTGGTTTTGTTATCGCTGTTGCTGATGACCAAGGTATGCATTCTTCTCAAAACGAACAAGATTCAAGATATTATTCGATTTTTTCAAAAATTGCAATGCTTGAGCCATCTGATAGTACCGAGTGTAAAGAATTTACTAAAATGGCTTTTGATTTATCAGAAGAATTTGATACTCCAATTTTTTTAAGACTCTCTACTAGAGTTTCTCATTCACAAAGCTTAGTAGAATTAGAGGATAGAGTTGAAAAATCACTAATCCCATATAAAAAAGATCCTACTAAATATGTTATGATGCCTGCAATGGCAAAAAAAAGACATATTGTTGTAGAGCAAAGAATGATAAAATTAAAAGAATACGCTGAGATAACTCCGCTTAATAAAATAATTGGTAATGGTAGTATCGGTGTTATAACTGCTGGAATTGCTTATGAATTTGCTAAAGAAGCATTAGGTGACAATGCAACTTATTTAAAACTAGGACTCGTAAATCCTTTGCCAGAAAATAAAATTAAAGAATTTGCTTCAAAATTTGATAAAGTATACGTTATCGAAGAGCTTGAACCTATTATAGAAAACTTTTGCAAACAAATAGGTGTTCGTGTTATTGGTAAAGAATTATTTTCATTAATAGGTGAATATACCGCTAATGAAATTAAAGAAAAAATATTAGGTGTTAAGCTAAATAACTTTACAGAAGATTTTGCTGTTCCTTCAAGACCACCTGTACTTTGTCCTGGTTGTCCTCATCGTGGTGTCTTTTATGTTTTGAAAAAGCTAAATTTATATGTTAGTGGAGATATTGGATGCTATACTTTAGGAGCTGGAGCGCCACTTTCAGCTATTGATACTACAATTTGTATGGGTGCTTCGGTATCAGGCTTGCATGGATATAATAAAGCCGGCGGAAGAGATTATGAGAAAAAATCTGTTGCTGTTATTGGAGATTCAACCTTTATCCATTCTGGAATTACAGCACTTATTAATATAGCTTATAATGCTAGTAACTCCGTAGTTATTATCTTAGATAATAGTATTACTGGAATGACTGGTCATCAACAAAATCCAACTACTGGATTTAATATCAAAAACGAGCCAGCAAATGCTGTAAATTTGGAAGCATTATGTCATGCTGTTGGAATAAAAAAAGTAACCGTGGTGGATCCATTTAATATATCTTTATTAGAAGACACTGTAAAAACTGATTTAGAACTTGAAGAGCCGGCAGTTATCATTGCTAGAAGACCTTGTGCTTTACTTAAATCAGTTAAACCACAACCACCATTGAAAATTACAAAAGATTGTAAAAAATGTAATATGTGTTTTAAAATGGGTTGCCCTGCAATTAAAAAGTTGGATGGAAATGTGACTATTGATATTACACTTTGTACAGGCTGTAAATTATGTCAAAAAGTTTGTAAATTTGGAGCAATTGTAGAATAATTTAAAAGTAAAAGGAGCTTAAAACTATGAATATAATGATTGTTGGTGTTGGTGGACAAGGTACATTACTTGCCAGTAGAATTTTAGGAAGTATTTTTTTAAGTACTGGTGCTGATGTAAAGGTATCTGAGGTACATGGTATGTCCCAAAGAGGAGGATCAGTTGTAACATATGTAAAAGTAGCTGATAAAGTACATGCACCGACTATTGAAGAACAAGGTGCAGATTTTATCTTAGCTTTTGAGCAGTTAGAAGCATTAAGATGGATTAAATATATTAAAAAAGATGGAATTATTATTGCAAATAATCAAAAAATTGACCCTATGCCTGTAATAACTGGTGCTGATGTATACCCTGAAAACGTTTTTGATAAAATTAAAAGTCAGGGAATAAATATAGTTGAATTAAATGCTTTAGATATTGCAGAAGCTGCCGGATCTTCAAAAGCTGTAAATGTTGTACTTATAGGTGCATTTGCAAAATATACTAATATAGAGTATAATATATGGATAGATACCATTAAAAATTTAGTACCATCAAAATTTATAGACTTAAATATAAAAGCTTTTGATTCAGGATATAATTCAAAATAAATAAGGAGTGAGCTTAATATGAAAATTAAACAATTGTCAATTTTTATCGAAAACAAAGAAGGACGCCTTGCAGAAATCACGAAAATTCTATCATCAAATGACATTAATATCAGAGCATTATCACTCGCTGATACTACGAACTTTGGGATTTTACGATTAATTGTAAGTAAACCCGAAAAAGCTTTAACAGTACTTAAAGATGCAGGATTTACTGTGTCCATTACAGAAGTATTAGCATTGCTACTAGATGATAAAGTTGGTGCTTTATCAAAAGCACTTATATTACTAACTGAAAATGGTGTACAAGTAGAATATGTTTATGCGTTTATTGGTGGAGATGCCAAGAAAGCATATGTTGTTTTACGTGTAGAGAATAATGAAGATGCTATTAAATTACTTAAAGAATCAAATTATGAGCTTTTAAGTCAAAGTGAAATTGAAAATATATGATACAACAAATAATAGATAAACGTCTAATTGAATTATCAGATAAAATTGTTCTTTCGTTAGACCAAAATTTTAAAAAAATAGATAAAATAGCTCAGCTAAATCAAGATAAAGTTTTAGCTGCTTTTTGCAATAACAAAATAAGTGACGCCCACCTTTCAGGTACAACAGGGTATGGATATGACGATTATGGCAGAGATGCTATTGAAAATATATATTCGGAAATATTCGGAGGGGAAGATGCAATTGTTCGTCATTCAATTGTTTCTGGAACACATGCTCTTGCTATTTCTCTTTTTGGAGTTTTAAGACCTGGAGATACTATGCTATCAGTAACTTCAAAGCCTTATGATACTTTGGAAGAAGTAATCGGAATTAAAGATAGTTGCGGTTCTTTAAAAGAATTTGGCGTTAATTATGAGCAGATAGATTTTAAAAATAACGATATTAACTATGCGGAAATTAAAAATAAAGTCAATAAAGATGTAAAAGTTGTCTTTATTCAACGTTCTAAAGGCTATTTAAATAGGCCTTCTTTATCTGTCTATGAAATAGGTAAAATATCAAGTTTTGTAAAAGCTTTAAATAAAGATGTAGTTGTAATTGTTGACAACTGTTATGGAGAATTTGTTGAAGAGTATGAACCGTTATCTTTTGGGGCAGATTTAATTGTAGGCTCTTTAATTAAAAATCCAGGTGGTGGTATTGCTAAAACAGGCGGTTATATAGTTGGCAATAAAAATTTGATTGAAAAATGTGCTACAAGACTTTCTTGCCCTGGTATCGGTAAAGAGTGCGGAGCTTCTTTAAATCAAAATTCATCAATACTTCAAGGTGTTTTCTTAGCACCGCACACTACTGCACAAGCCTTAAAAACTGCGGTTTTTGCATCCGCTTTATTTGAATTATTTGGTTTTTCAGTAAATCCTAAAAAAGATGATGAGAGAAATGATATTATTCAGATTATTGAGCTTAAATCAAGAGAAAAAGTATTAGATTTTTGTGCTGGAATTCAAAAAGGATCACCTGTAAATAGCTTTGCAACACCAATTGGTGCTCCAATGCCAGGATATGAAAGCGAAGTTGTAATGGCTGCGGGTACTTTTGTTCAAGGTGCGTCTATTGAGCTTTCAGCTGATGCTCCTTTAAAAGAGCCATACAATGTTTTTTTCCAAGGTGGGCTTACATTTGAAAGTGGGAAAACGGGTATTCTATTTGCTGCAAATGAATTATTGAAAAATGGATATATATCATTATGAGAGTTTTAGGTATTGACCCTGGATTTGCAACAATTGGTTTTGGTGTTTTAGATTTTTCTAATAATAAGTTTAAAACAATAGATTATGGTGTCATCACAACACCGCCTAAGATAGAATTTTCAACAAGGCTTGAAATGATTTATGATGATTTAACTTTAGTTTGTAATAAGTATTCTCCGGATGCTGTTTCGGTAGAAGAATTATTTTTTAATACAAATATAAAAACCGCAATAGCAGTAGGGCATGCTAGAGGAGTAATATTACTAGCTGCTAAAAAATGTGGAATATCAATGTTTGAATATACGCCACTTCAGGTAAAACAGTCAGTAGTAGGTTATGGACGTGCCGATAAAAATCAAGTTCAACAACTTACAAAAACAATATTAGGTTTATCTGAAATACCAAAGCCTGATGATGCAGCAGATGCATTGGCACTGGCTATATGTCATGCTCACTGTTCAGGCTCAATATTGAATAAATATTAAGGAATTGTATAATGTATTATTATTTTAAAGGTGATCTAGTCCATTTAGAACAGAATATTGCAGTGATTGAGTGTAATGGAGTTGCATATAAGTTGTTTATTACTCTAAATACATATAAAAATCTTTATGGTAAAAAAGAAATAGTTAAGTTATTCTCTTACTTAAATGTACGTGAAGATGCAATGACTTTGTTTGGATTTTATTCTGAAGAAGAATTAAATGGGTTTAAGCAGTTAATTTCAGTTTCAGGTGTGGGACCAAAAGTTGCTATTGCAATACTTTCTGAGTTATTACCACAAGAATTTGCTGTCGCAGTTATTACTAATGACCCTAAAACTATTACAAGGGCATCAGGTGTTGGAATTAAACTAGCTGGAAGAATAATACTTGAGTTGAAGGATAAAATATCAAAAGAACAGGTATCTAGTAATTCCCCAATAAAAGGAAATATTACTATTCCCATTAACAATAATACTTCTGAAGCTTTAAATGCTTTATGCGTTTTAGGATATTCAAGACAACAAGCTCAACAAGCAATTAGTAAAATATCAAATTTAGAAGAATTATCGCTTGAAGATATAATAAGAAACGCTCTAAAACAACTAATTTAATTAGTAATTTAAAGGATTAATTATATGGACGATTTTGAATTAGACAATAGAATAATCTCATCAATTTTAACTAATGATGATGATGCAGAGCAAACACTACGTCCAAAAAAAATGGATGAATATATTGGACAAGATAAAGTCAAAGAAAATTTATCTGTTTTTATTGAAGCTGCTAAAAAAAGAAATGATCAGCTTGATCACGTTTTATTATATGGCCCTCCAGGTCTTGGTAAAACAACATTAGCAGGTGTAATAGCAAATGAGATGGGCGTTGGCATACGTATTACATCAGGTCCGGCTATTGAAAAGCAAGGTGATTTAGCTGCATTACTCACTAATCTTTCAGAAGGTGATATTCTTTTTATTGATGAAATTCATAGACTTTCAAAAACAGTTGAGGAAGTTTTATATCCTGCTATGGAAGATTATGCACTTGATATTATTATCGGTAAAGGACCATCAGCTAGATCTATACGGCTTGATTTACCGAAATTTACATTAATAGGAGCTACTACTAGAGCCGGTCAATTGACATCTCCTTTAAGAGATAGATTTGGTGTTATTTTTAGGCTAGAATTATATAATCTAGAACAGTTAACTGATATTGTAATAAGAAGTGCTAGTATTTTAAATATTAATATTAAAGAAATTGGTGCCCGTGAAATAGCTAAACGTTCAAGAGGTACACCAAGGATTGTTAACCGTTTATTAAGACGTGTCAGAGATTTTGCTGAAATTAAATCAGATGGAATGATAACAAAGGAAATTGCAGATATTGCACTAAAAGCCTTAGAAATTGATTTTTTAGGTCTTGATAATATCGATAGAATATTACTAAAATCAATAATTGAAAACTTTTCCGGCGGACCTGTTGGTCTTGAAACACTAGCGGCTACTATTGGTGAAGAAAGTATAACAATTGAAGATGTTTATGAACCATATTTATTACAAATTGGTTTTTTAAATAGAACTCCAAGGGGAAGATGTGCTACCAAATTGGCATATAATCATTTAGGAATTGAATATCCTGAGCAACAAAAAATAATTTTATAAAAAAGAGGTAAATTATTATGGGAAAATTATTTGGAACAGACGGCATTCGTGGTGTAGCTAATGTTGATTTAACCTGTGGCTTAGCACTTAAAACTGCTACTGCATCGGCGCAAGTTTTATCGGCTCATACCAAGAAGAAAATTAAAGTTATTATAGGTCAAGATACTAGAGCATCAGGTGATATGCTAGCTAATGCTATGGCAGCTGGTTTTGCTAGTGCTGGAGCAGACGCATATTTATTAGGTGAAATACCAACCCCTGCTGTTGCATATTTAGTTGGTAAAT
>JAVVYT010000080.1:0-6843 GCA_036650995.1 Clostridia bacterium
GATTTAAATCTTCTTTTGAAATTCCCATTTCTTTAGCAACTTCGGCAATATATAAAGCATATGACGGAGTACTTACAAGAACAGTAGCCTCTAAATCTTTTAAAAGCATAACTTGCTTTTTAGTATTACCACTAGAGGCTGGAATTACAGAGGCACCTATTTTTTCTAAGCCATAATGAAGTCCCAAAGCACCAGTAAAAAGACCGTATCCAAAGCAAATTTGTACTGTATCTTCATCTGTTGTACCAACAGCAGCACAAAATCTAGCAACAAGATCCGACCATAGGTCAATATCATTTTTAGTATAGCCTACAACAGTTGGCTTTCCAGTTGTACCAGAAGATGCATGTAATCTTACTACCTCTTTTTTAGGTACAGCAAAAAGTCCAAACGGATAGTTATCTCGTATATCCTCTTTGGTCGTATATGGTATTTTAGTTATGTCAGAAAGCTGTTTTATATCTTCGGGTTTCAAACCGATTTCATCAAATCTTTTAGTATAAAACGGAACATTTTCATAACATCTTTTTACCAAAGCTTGTAAACGCTTTAGCTGTAAAACACTTAACTCTTCTCTACTCATGGTTTCGATATCTTTTTGCCAAAAATTTGTAGTGGACATATAAATAATCTCCTATTCTTCTGAAACTTCATCCAATGAAAATTTATGTTCTGTAACAATTTTTTCGTCATAGCATTCAAAGGCAGAATCAACATACTCTTTTGAAAGCTTAGGCGTAACAAGACTAACAAGCGGTACAATAATTAAGGAAACAATTATTGCAAGAGCACCAAAATTAGGTGGTGTTGCTATTGCAGCAATATTTGATGGTAAATTAATTTTAAAGATTGAAATAATAAAACCAAAACCTGTAATTCCAATTCCTGTTATAAAGCTTGCAAAGACAGCTGATTTAGTAACTTTTCTCCAAAACAAACCGTATAAGAATGGCCCTAAGAAACAACCTGCTAAAGTTCCCCAGGAAACAGACATTAGTGTAGTAATAAGATTTGATGGATTTAACGCTAGAATAACCGAGAATAAAATAGAAACTGCACAAAGTATTCTGATAATTTTAACTTCGCTTTTTTCTTTTAATTTTTTGAAAGCAAATCCTTTTAAGAAGTCAATAGTAAATGTAGAACTAGAAGTTAAAACAATAGAAGAAAGTGTAGACATTGATGCCGACAATACTAATATGATAACAATTCCTATTAATAAATCAGGCATATCTTTAAGCATATTGGGTACAATTTGATCATATCCGCCTGCTGGAGAATTGCCACTATTCATATACAATCTACCGAAAGAACCCATAAAGTATGAACCACCAGCAATAATCACAGCAAATACTGTTGAGATAATAGTTCCTGTTTTAATTGTTTTTTCATTTTTAACTGTATAAAACTTATGTACCATTTGAGGAAGTCCCCAAGTACCAACACTTGTTAAAATAACAACTCCTAATAAATTAATAGGATCTGGTCCAAAAAATGACGTTAAAGCTCCGCTTTGTGCGACATTAGGTAAATCTATTTGAGATAATTTCGTCATAGCAGCGGTGAAACCACCTTGACCATTTAACACTGCAAACACAATAAATACTATTCCGAATAGCATTATAATTCCTTGTATTAAATCATTAATAGCTGTTGCCATATATCCACCTAAAATAACATATATAGCGGTAAGCAATGCCATTCCTATAATACAATAAGTAAAATCAACATTAAATGCAACAGAAAACAATCCAGAAAGTCCCTTATATACTGAAGCAGAATAAGGTATTAAAAATACAAAGATAATAATTGAAGATAAAATCTTAAGTGATGTACTATTATATCTTTTTTCAAAAAACTCACTCATTGTAGAAGCTTCGAAATGTTTTGACATTACCCTAGTACGTCGTCCTAATAAAACCCAAGCTAAAAGGCTTCCAATAAAGGCATTACCAAGCCCTATCCAAGTAGCAGAAACACCAAAATTCCAACCAAACTGACCTGCATAGCCAACAAAAACTACCGCTGAAAAATATGACGTTCCGTATGCAAAAGCTGTAACCCATGGTCCAACATTTCTTCCGCCTAAAACAAAATCAGAAACATTTGAAACAGTGCGTCTATAATGAAAACCAATTGCCAACATTACGATAATAAATATGACAAGTAATAATATTTTAATAAACATAAATTATCCCTTTCGTGTTCTTTATATTAATTTTACTATATTTCCGAATAAAAGTAAATAGATTTTTGTATTATAAAATTAATATAATTTTCTATTATCAATAACACGTTTTGATTTTCCAGTGCTCCTTGCAACAGATTTTGGTTCTACTAATTTAATTATTGCAGAAATTCCTAAAAGATTATGCATCTCTGTATTAAGTTTTTTCTCTAGTTTTTCAATGTTTTTAATCTCATCTGAAAATAAATCTTCACTCATTTCAACTTCGATTTTCATAACATCAAGGTTATTAATTCTATCAACATAGATTATATAATGTGGTTCAACCTTCGCAAATTTCAAAAGAACACTTTCAATTTGTGATGGAAAAACATTAACTCCTCTAATAATAAGCATATCATCGGCTCTACCTTTGATTTTTTCCATTCTTGGAGTTGTTCTACCACATAAACACTTTTTATAGTATATTTTTGATAAATCTTTTGTTCTATATCTTAATAGAGGCAAAGCTTGTTTTGTAACACAAGAAATTACAAGTTCACCTTCCATACCTTCACCTAAAACTTCTCCATTTCTTGGATTAATAATTTCAGGAATAAAATTATCTGCCGCTATGTGCATTCCGCAATTATTTTCACAACTAATAGAAACACCTGGACCGGCAATTTCAGAAAGTCCGTATATATCATAAGCTTTAATGCCAAGTTTATTTTCAATATCATTACGCATTTCTTGTGTCCAAGGTTCTGCTCCAAAGATACCAATTCGTAAATTCAAATCTTCTTTTTTGATACCTTGATCTTTCATTTCATCAGCTAAATAAAGTGCATAGGATGGCGTACACGCTAAAACAGTTGCTTTAAAATCCTTAATTAGATTTATTTGACGAGAAGTATTACCACTAGATGCAGGAACAACAGTAGCACCCACTTTTTCTGCTCCATAATGAAGACCTAAGCCACCGGTAAATAAACCATAACCATATGCAATATGCATAATATCTTTTTTTGTAACACCTGCCGCTGTTAAAGCCCTAGCAACACATTCAGACCACATATTTATATCGTCTTTAGTATATCCAACAACAGTTTGCTTGCCTGTTGTACCAGATGATGCATGAACCCTAACAACATCCTCTAATGGTACAGCAAATGTATCAAAAGGATAGTTATCTCTAAGGTCAGACTTATATGTAAATGGCAACTTATGCAAATCATAAACAGATTTAATATCAGAAGGTTTTAATCCGATATCGTCCATTTTTTTTGCATAATAAGGTACATTTTCATATACTCTTTTAACTGTATCTCTTAAATTTTTGCTTTGAATTTCACGAAGCTCCTCATGAGAAATTTGCTCAACTTTGTTCCAAATCATTAAAAATTACCTCTTTTTAAAAAATAAAGCTTCCATCCAAATATTAATTACAATAATTAATATGGGACGAAAGCACAATTGCGTATCCGCGTTACCACCCAAATTTACTCAATATAAGAGTACACTCGATAATCTGTAACGTACATTAGACGAGAAAAACTACTACTAGTTCATTTTTCCGGCTCCAAGGCGAAAACCAAATTAAAATGCAATTAACTTACTTTCAGCCTATGGTAAGCTTTCTCTAAAAATGCAAAATATAACAGGAATCCTTTTCATTGCTTTTGTATAGTATACTACTTACGACATTTAATGTCAATATCTAATTTATTAAATTTTACTATAAAAAAAATTAAGCTTTATGTAGATTTATCAATTAAAATATGATATAATTACATCAAATTTCTAAGGAGTGAATAATTTGGCAGAAAAAATTGCGATTTTAGATTGCGGTGGGCAATATACAAAGGTTATAGACAGAAAAGTTAGAGAAGCTGGAGTTTTATCAGAAATCTTCTCTATTGAAGTTTCAGCAAAAGAAATTGCTGATTTTAATGGTATTATTTTATCAGGCGGTCCATCAAGTGTTTGGAGTGATTCAGCATTAAAGTATGACGAAAATATACTGGATCTTAATATCCCGATTCTTGGCATATGTTATGGTATGCAGTTAATAAACAACCATTTTGGAGGAAAAGTGCTACCCGGTGTGAAAACTGAGTACGGAGAAACCGTTATAGATTGCAATCTTGATTGTTTGTTATTCTCAGATTTATCTTCAACTAAACAAGCTGTTTTAATGAGCCATGGTGATTCTGTTAAAGAATTAGCAGAAGGATTTAAAATATGCGCTATGTCTGAAGATGTTGTTGCAGGTATCTATAATGAAAAGATTAATTGTTATGGCGTACAATTCCACCCGGAAGTAGATATTACTGAAAATGGAAAACAAATTTTAGATAATTTCTTAAGAAAAATTTGCAAATTAAAAGAGTTTTACTCATTAGATGATAGAATTTTAAATTCTATCAATATGATAAAATCTAGAGTTAAAGATGAAAATGTTTTAGTACTAGTTAGCGGTGGAGTTGATTCAGCAGTTACAGCTGCCTTGTTACTTAAAGCTCTACCTTCCGAACAAATTTTTGCTATACATATTGATAATGGACTAATGAGAAAAGACGAAAGCGATCTTATCTGTGAAAATCTAAAAGAGCAAGGCCTTAAAAATCTTATTAGAATGGACGCAAGAGATGATTTCTTTTATTCAATTGTAAAAAATGGTGAAAAAGTATATTTACCACTTACTAAAACTTCAGAACCTGAAGATAAAAGGCAAATAATAGGTAGTGTTTTTATTGAAGTTACTAAAAAAGCCGCATTAAAGCTTAATTTAGATTTTGATAAAACATTTCTAGCTCAAGGTACACTACGTCCTGACTTAATTGAAAGTGGTAATCCTGATGTATCGGGACATGCAAACAAAATCAAAACTCATCATAACGATGTTGATATTGTGCGTAGAGCTCGTGATAAAGGTATGGTAATTGAAACTAACTGGGATTGGCACAAAGACGAAGTTAGAAAAGTTGCTGTAATGCTTGGTATTAAAGAGGAAATTGCTCAAAGGCAACCTTTCCCTGGACCTGGACTTGGTGTTCGAATGATATGTACCGACGCAAAACTTTACGCAACAGATGCTCAAAAAAAGCAATACAATGATTTAATAAGCGGAATTACAAACGACATTAAAGGACAAATTGTTCCGATTAAAACAGTTGGCGTTCAAGGCGATTGTAGAAGTTATAGATTTTTGAGTGTACTTTATGGTTTAGGAACAGATGTTGATTTTGATATTGTATATTCAATGGCTAAAGTCATCCCAAATTCTGTTGATTTTATTAATAGATGTGCTTACCTACTTAATAAAAAAGAAGTTTCAGATATTACTGTTTATGAAACATATATAAATGAAAAAAATGTTTCTTTATTGCAAGAAATTGACTATATGGTAACAAAAGTATTAAATACAAAGAAAATCAGTCAAGCTTTCGCTGTATTAATACCTGCCGGTAGCAATGGTAAGAAATTATCTGTTGCAATTAGAGCATTTGTAACAAATGATTTTATGACTGGCCGACCAGCAATTGTCGGAAAAGAAATAGAAAAATCAACACTTGAAAATTTAGCTAAAGAAATATCAGAAAAATTTAGCGAAATAGATATGGTCCTCTACGACGTAACTCCCAAACCCCCAGCAACAGTCGAGTGGGAATAATACACGAAACACTGTAAACTCGTATAAACACTAGGTTTCTCAAAGTCAAAAAAACTTTGTGACAACATTTTGACAACACTTTATGCTATCATTACTATTGTAATAAAAAAGTTATTTTCAAGTAAAACCATATCTTATAGCCCCCTTATCGATTATGGCATCGGTAAGGGGGCTATTGCTTGTGTAAATAAATTTAATTTCACTTTAGAAGAGATTTCAATTCTTCAACACTTAAATATTTGGCATTAATTTTTCTATGTAGCATAGCATGACAATTTGGACATACAGGAATTAGATCATTTACAGGATTTACAATATACTCTTCACCAATTTCATTTAAAGGTTTTAAGTGATGTACATGTATAAAATCCTTTCCAATTTCCCCATATATTTTTTCGAAATCCATATTACACACATGGCAATAGCAACCATTGGCATCAATACATTTTTGCCGTACAACAGAGCTACGTTCATATTTGTTTACTAATACGGAAACTTTTGCACCTTCAATACATTGTTCAGTGTTATCAGAGTCGGGGAAAACATTTTCATGAAAGCTATCTACCATATATCTGTCAATATATATTTTTAATTCACCAATTAGTTTTATTGGACTCTGTGGTGCTGAATTTAATCCGTTTTTTAATAAATACTTTAATTCTAATTCATTTCTATTCACTTGTTCGACTAATCGAATTCTTACAAATTTTCCATTTAAAGAATTAGTGTATCCCTCTATATCGTACCAAAATTCGCTATCATTCACGATTTCATCTTTTGTTAATTCTACTTTTTCAACAATCGTTTTATACATCACTCTTTTTAATGGTCGAGTGCAATAAATATAAATTGTATCTCCAGTACTGTATTTTCTGTTTCCTTGTCGCCAGTCAATAAATCCAAATTTTTTTAAATGCGCTTGCATAGTCATAAATATTTCCATTAGCTGATATTAACCAATCCATAATTCAACTCCGTTTCTATCTTACATATTTTTCAA
>JAVVYT010000081.1:0-6827 GCA_036650995.1 Clostridia bacterium
AAATTGGATATTTCTAATAGTAATATTTATAAAACTTATGATCATGGAATAAGTCTTTTTAAAACTTTTAATTGTGGACAAAGTTTTAGAATTAACACTTTGGACGAAAATACTTTTGAAGGCGTTGCTCTTGGTAGATATTTAAGCATTCATCAAGAAAATGGTTTTATCTATATAGAGAATTGTGATGATATTATATATAATCAGGTTTGGAAAAAATATTTAGGATTAGATTTAGATTACAATAAAATTGATAATAGCTTTACTTCCTCGCCTAATTTTGATCTTGCACTTTCATTTTCAAAGGGAATTAGAATTTTAAAACAAGATAAATTTGAAACTATAATATCATTTATAATTTCACAAAACAATAATATACCTAGAATTAAAAAAATTATTAATCTTCTTTGTGAAAATTTTGGAGATAAAATTGAGGAAAACAATCACATATACTATACTTTCCCTAGCGTAGAAGTTATAAATAATTTATCTTTAGAAGACTTGTCTGTTATAAAAGCAGGGTTTAGAGCAAAATACATTTTAGATGCTGCTGATAAAATTAAGAATAACATTATAAACATAAATTATATAAATACTCTTACATATGATATGGCAAAAGAAGAGCTAAAAAAAATTAAAGGAATCGGTAATAAAGTAGCTGACTGTGTACTGTTATTTGGATTTTCATACTATAATGCTTTCCCAAAAGATGTATGGATTAATAGAATTATGGATTTGTTATTTAATGGAGAAGATGGTGAAAAACTGTTTGGTGAATTTGCAGGTATTGCACAGCAATATTTATTTTATTATGCTCATGAAAATAAAATATAATTAAATTTATATAAATTAATAATATGGAGGAAAAGAAAATGTTAGTATCTAGTAAAGAAATGTTACAAAAAGCAAAAAAAGAGGGTTATGCTGTTGGGCAATTTAACATCAATAACCTAGAATGGACAAAAGCTGTTTTATTAACAGCGGAAGAACTACATTCACCAGTAATTTTAGGTGTATCTGAAGGTGCAGCTAAATATATGTGTGGTTATAACACAATTACACAGATGGTAAATGGAATGTTAAAAACTCTTAAAATCACTGTTCCAGTTGCTCTTCATTTAGACCATGGATCATATGAAGGAGCAAAACAAGCAATTGAGGATGGTTTTTCTTCAATAATGTTTGATGGTTCACACTATCCGATTGATGAAAATATCTCTAAAACAAAAGAGCTAGTAGGTATTTGTAATTCTAAGGGATTATCTTTAGAAGCTGAAGTTGGCTCAATAGGTGGCGAAGAAGATGGCGTTGTTGGTGGTGGTGAAGTTGCCGATCCTAACGAATGTAAAATGATAGCAGATTTAGGAGTTACAATGCTAGCTGCTGGTATTGGTAATATTCATGGTAAATACCCTTCTAATTGGGCTGGCCTTAGATTTGATGTTCTTGAGAAAATTAAGAATTTAACTGGTGATATGCCATTAGTACTTCATGGTGGTACAGGTATCCCTGAAACTATGATTAAAGAAGCTATTTCTCTTGGTGTTGCTAAGATTAATGTTAATACTGAATGTCAACTAACTTTTGCCGCAGCTACAAGAAAATATATTGAAGATGGCAAAGATTTACAAGGCAAAGGATTTGATCCTAGAAAATTATTAGCACCTGGCTTTGATGCTATTAAAGGTACAGTTAAAGAAAAAATGGAACTTTTTGGTTCTGTAAACAAAGCTTAATTTATAACTATTCTCTAATTTAAAGGAGTTGTTTTTGTTTTGTCATTAAAAGTTGTTAAATTTGGCGGTAGTTCCCTTGCGGATGCAAATCAATTTATTAAAGTTAAAAATATAATAAATGCAGAAAGAGAAAGCAGAAGATACGTTGTTCCTTCTGCTCCTGGAAAAAGATTTTCAGAAGATAAAAAAATTACTGACTTGTTATATTCATGCTATGAATGTAAGCTCCCTGATGAATTTGAAAAATCATTTAGTATTATAACTGAAAGATTTAATAGTATTATAGCTGAATTACATTTGGATTTAAATTTAGATGAAGAATTTATGAAAATTAAAAACTCCTTCATTTTAAAAGCTGGTCGTGATTATGCAGCAAGTCGTGGAGAATATATTAACGGTCTTATCCTTGCAAAGTATTTAAACTTTACATTTATTGACGCAGCAGAAATTATATATTTTCAAGATAATGGAACTTTCGATGCAGAAAGAACTAACGACGCTATTAAAAATGTGTTATTACATTATGATAATGCTGTAATTCCCGGTTTCTATGGGTCTATGCCAAACGATACTATCAAAACTTTTTCAAGAGGTGGTTCTGACATAACAGGATCTATCATTGCACGTGCTGTTTCAGCTGATATTTATGAAAACTTTACTGATGTATCTGGCTTCATGGTAATTGATCCTAGAATAGTTAAAAATCCTGCTAGAATAGATGTTATAACATATAAAGAACTACGCGAATTATCCTATATGGGTGCTACTGTTTTGCACGAGGAAGCAATTTTCCCTGTTAGAAAAGCCTCTATACCTATAAACATTAAAAACACAAATGAACCAAATGAAAAAGGAACTTTTATCGTAGAATCTGCTGAAACTTCTTCTGGTGGAATTATAACAGGAATTGCAGGTAAAAAAGGTTTTAGCGTAATTACAATCGAAAAAGCTATGATGAATCAAGAATTGGGCTTTGTTCGTAAAATATTATCAATTTTAGAAAGTAATAATCTCTCTTTTGAGCATTTACCTTCCGGAATAGATACTTTAAGTGTTATTTTACCTACTAATTCAATTGAAAACATTAAAGCTCAAATTATTTCCGATATCTATAAAGGTGTAAATCCAGATAATGTTGATATAGACTCTGATTTAGCCCTTGTAGCGATAGTTGGACGAAATATGAAAAGTAATAAAGGTACAGCTGCTCGTGTCTTTTCAGCCGTAGCACAGGCCGGAATAAACATACGTATGATAGACCAAGGGTCTAGCGAACTTAATATTATAATTGGTGTTGATGAATGTGATTTTGAAAAAGCAGTTAATAATATTTACCATGAATTTATTAAGTAATTAAACCATTAAATAAGCGACTAAGAATCCTGAAGTGACCCCAAAAAGTTATACTTTTTTTATAGCGTAGTAGTTTTAATGACTGCTACGCTATTTTTATGCAGCCATGAGCTGGCAGTTTCGTTTAGGTTTTGGACTATAGTTAAATTATTGTTTTTAATTTAATATTGAATTTAAAGTTTTCCTTCTTCTTTATAGACCTGCAAGGTCATTTCCGCATTAAAACCTAAAATTCCATTATTTTTATCTTTTGCTATTTTTTTCAAAACTTTTTTTGATTCTTTAACTAACATTTGAAGCTCAATGCAATGTGCAGCAGCATATGTTCGAACAATTATATTATCATAATATAGTAAAGTTGGTAGAGTAAGTTGTGCTAAATTTGGTTGCGATAATATCTGATTATAGATTTTATTTAGTTTCTTTCCTTCATAATTATTAGTTTTATAATCACCATCAAGAGTGGCTGTTTCCATTTTAATGCAACATTCAATATATCGTTTTATAATTTCTTCAGGAGTAAACAACTTCATATTTTCATTCTTAAATGTAACTATCATAAAATCACAATACCTATCCATAAAATTATTTAAGTCTTTATTACTATTGCTAATATGATATCAGTTAAATCTTATTTAATCAATGGCATATTTAGACAAAGTAGTGTTATATAAACTGTCTACATTAGCTAAAAATTATGTTATATAATGCTTTTATATTGATTATTTTACTTGCTAGCATTAATTTTAATTGCTTTATTATATCTTTGTGCTATGATAATGGTATCTTTTAACCTATGACATAAAAAATACAGTTTTTTTGATATATGTTTTTGCTATATATTTGCATTTTTCGTATTGATAGTGCTATGTCTTTTTTAACGGAGTGACTTTACATTTCTTTGTAATAATAAAAAAAATATGAAGGTATTGTCTTTTTATAGAAAATTTGATATAATATTGTCAAACACACTAATATAAAATATGGAGATGTGGCTATGAATATTGCAATCGTTGATGATTCCACAAATGATCGTAAAAGCATACTAAATTTTTTTCAACAATACGTACAAGAATATTCTAGGTACATCCGTCTTTTTGTATACGAAAATGGCGAAAAATTTTTAAGCACTGCTGATTTATCTGATATTGATGTTCTATTTTTAGATATCTATATGGAAAAATTAACAGGTATTGACGTTGCCCATAAAGTCAGGGATAAAAACTGTACTTTTCCTATTGTCTTTATTACTTCGTCTAACGATTATGCTGTTAAAAGCTATGAAGTTAGGGCATTTGATTATATTGTAAAGCCTATTACCTACGATAAAATTGTAACCGCTATGGATTTATTGCAAAAGGAATCCGCTATCTCGTCACGTATTATTACAGTAAAAGAAGGACGTGAGATGCGTAAAGTTGCCCTTTCTGATATCCTTTATGTCGATTATGACAACCATTATATTCAAATTCACACCAAAAATTCTATTATTAGCACCTATATCAAGTTTTTAGATTTTGAGCAGATGTTAAAGCCATTTTCAAACTTTATTACCTGCTATCGCTGTCTTATTGTCAATATGGATTTTATCGAAAAGATTGAAGAAAACTTCTTTTTACTAAATAATGGTGAGTATATTCCTATAAATCGTAACAATTCAAAAGAAATAAAGAAAATCTATACAAACTACATTTTTGGTAAACTGGAGGACGCTACAAATGACTAATGTCCCTATTATTTTCTATATTTTGCAGGCGACAATCAGTGTTTCAATTTATATATTTTTTGCTGTCAAAACTTTTGAAAATCATCTAAAACACAGTAAAAAAGTTACCATGTTAATATCGATTATATACATCTGTTTTTCTGTTGCAATTATCGAATTATTTTTTGAGATAACAGCACCTTTTGGAAACTATCGATGGCTTGCTTGTGCTGTCTGGATAGGTGTTACTATTATATTGGCACGATTTGGCTTTTCATCAAACCCACTTCAGCTAATCTTTTATATTTTCGCAGTTTTTGATATTGAGCTTAACGTTGTTCTCATTTCACGTGCGATTTTAAACTTTAAAAATTTCCCGTTAATAGCAGAAAATGAGGATTTAAGCTTTCTTGTGCTGTCGGTCGTTATTTTAATAGCAATTTTACCTCTTATTTGGAATATGCTAATATTGCGTTTTAAAGTAGTTGTTGATATGCAGATAGGTGAAATTCATTGGAAATCATTGTTTTTCCTACCTTTAACTTACTTTTTATTCTGTATATTAAATTCACCGCATGCTGTGCCAGCTCCTGGGCTTACTCCTCTTTATACACTAGCCATTCTTATAATACTTAATATCTTTTCATATTTATCATACACAGCTGTTTTAGAGATGCTTTTCAAAACACATGATAGTCTTAAAGCAAACGAAAAAGCAGAGCTTTCAAAACAGATGATTATGCTACAAAAAGAACAATATCAAGAGCTTGTAAACAGTATCGAAAAAGAAGCAAAACTCCGCCACGACTTTAGACACCATCTTATCGCCATTGAGGCTTATGCTACAAATTCTGATTTAGAGGGGCTAAATAGCTACCTTGCTCAATTTAAAAATGACGAAATCTCGATTAATATTTCCCCTGTTTGTAATAACCATTTTATCGATATAATCCTACGTCATTTTATAGCCAAAGCTAAAAGTGAAAATATTGAAGTTAAAATAAATGCCACAACCCTTGGTGAATTTAACATTCCGAATACTGAGCTTTGCGTTGTGTTTGGCAACCTTTTTGAAAATGCTCTTGAAAGTTGCGAAAGACAAAAAGAAGGTAAGAAGTTTATTAAATTAACTACAAAAAACGTTAGTAGCAGTATGCTAGCAGTCACTGTTACAAATAGCTATGACGGAGATATTTGTTTTTCCAGTGAATCCGATACCTTCTATTCAAAAAAACATCCTAGTTCAGGAATTGGAACAAAAGCTATCCGCTCTGTTGCCGAAAAAAATGGTGGCAGCTGTACTTTTACCTATAAAAACGGAGTTTTCAAAAGCTGTGTTTTGCTTGTTTCTGACTAATTCTTACAAATATCCCTTCAATAGTAGTAAAAAAAATTAAAAAACAGTAAAACAGTACTTTTATTAATCTAATAATGCTATTATTAATTTAATAAATCACATTATTAATTTAATGTTTTGGAGGTGAAAAAAATGGATCAATTTAATATGGTCTTTTATGTAATTGCAATATTAATGGTACTTGAAGGTATAATAAACCTTTTAGGTTTTAAAACCCCACTTCAAAATATGAAAAACTATACTGATGAATCTGTAAAACGTTGGCTACGTCCTTTTGGTTTTACAAATATTATTATGGGTGGCGGTCTTGCTTGTTTCAACGCATACGTTTTTGACGGACACAAGATTACAGCTCTTCTAGTAATCGGAATAATCGCCATTGTAATTCCTGTTATTCTACATTTTATCTTTATTAAAAAATACCTAGTAAAGAAATAAAATAAATTTTAAGGAGCAATTATCATGGAAACAAAAGGTAAGGGATTAATTAAATTATCAAGTGTAATTATGATAGTTTTAGGAACTTTTGCATCGATTATCTATGCACTAGGTCTTATTATGGGTTCTACTTCAGAATTTATTAATAGCGTTTTCCCTATGAAAGAAGTAGATGAAAAATCTCTATTCTTAATATTTGGACTAGGGCTAGTATGGGCAGTATTTGAGCTTATCGTCG
>JAVVYT010000082.1:0-4614 GCA_036650995.1 Clostridia bacterium
AAAATTTAATATTTATTTTTTGAAGGTTTTCTTTTTTGATTTTGAGATGTTATAGGTAAAGGTTTTTTTGGGTTTTGTTTTTTGATAGTGATTATTATCGTCCTCAGAATTTTCCAAAATATGGGATAGGCGAGCGGAATCTTTTGAAAGGCTATTAAGATCCATATTAGAGTTTAGATGAAGAGCATCTTTAACAATGCGTTTGTTTTGAGGAGTGTCATACTGCAAAAGCGCTCGTTGCACCATTTTTTCTTTTTGACTTGGGATATGAACTTTAGTGCCTGTAAAAGGGTCAATGCCTGTATAATAAATGCAGGTGGAAACAGTGCCGGGGGTCGGGTAAAAATCCTGTACTTGCTGATGAGAATGACCTGTTTTTTTGATGTATTTTGCAAGGGAGATAGCATCTTTAAGGGTTGAGGAGGGGTGGGAGGACATTAGATAAGGCACTAGATATTGTTTTTTATTAAGCACTCTATTTATCGTTGTAAATTTATCTAAAAACGCCTCATATACTTTAAAAGACGGTTTTCCCATTGCAGCTAATACGTGGTCGCTAGAATGTTCAGGGGCAACTTTTAGCTGACCGCTTATATGATATTTGCAAAGCTCTTTCATAAACTCATCGTTTTTGTCTGCCATAACATAATCAAAACGTATGCCAGAGCGGATAAATACCTTTTTTATCCCCGGAATTTCCCTTAATGTGCGTAAAATATCAAGGTATTCAGTGTGGTCTACAATGAGATTTTTGCAAGGAGTAGGGGCAAGGCATTTTTTATCTTTGCACATTCCAAAGGTGTCGCTTTTATCGCAAGAAGAACGTCTGAAATTTGCGGTAGGACCGCCAACGTCGGAGATATACCCTTTAAAATTAGGGTCGTTTAAAAAGCTTTTTGCCTCTGAAACAATCGAGTCTTTGCTACGACTTGTGACATATCTGCCTTGGTGAAAAGCTAAAGAACAAAAGTTGCAACCGCCATAACAGCCACGATTATGAGTTATCGAAAACTCTACCTCACGAGTGGCTTTAATTCCCCCTACTTTGTCATATTTAGGGTGACTTTGCCTTGTGAAACTAAGAGAATAAACGGTATCTAACTCGTTTGTTTTTAGCGGAATAGAGGGTTTTGTTTGAACAAGAAATTTATCGTCATAAGGCTCTACTAGCTCTTTTCCTGAAATGTGGTCTTGATTTTCAAACTGTAATTTGCACGATATGGCATATTTTTTCTTGTCACTTGTTATCTCTTTAAAACTAGGAAGTATTATAGAATTATCGGGGGCAACATTGGAGAGATAACAGCAACCTCTAATATTTGTAATTTCTGATACTGGAGTGCCATTTTTAAGTGCGGTGGTGATATCGGTAATTTGATGCTCACCCATACCATACGTTAAAATATCGGCTTTAGAAGAGATTAAAATTGAGGGTTTTACAGTATCGCTATAATAATCGTAATGCCCAAAACGACGAAGAGATGCCTCAAGTCCGCCTATTATAATCGGGGTTTTTGGGAAAAGTTTTTTTATAATATTGCAGTAAACGATAAGCGCATTATCAGGGCGAAGTGGTGCGTTTGGTGGTAGATAGATATCCTCCGAACGTCGTTTTTTAGCAACAGTATAGTTTGAAACCATACTGTCGATATTCCCTGAGGTGATTAAAAAGCCAAGTTTTGGCTCGCCTAGCTCTAAAAAGTCGGCAGTACCTGTTATGTTTGGAGCGGCAATAACACCAACGTTAAAGCCCAAACTTTCAACCACTCGTGCAATAATTGCAATACCAAAAGACGGATGGTCAACATACGCATCACCTGTTACACAGATAAAATCTAACTGTTTTATCGAAAGCTCTTCTAGCTCTTTTTTAGTCATTGGTAAAAATTTATTTTTCAATTATTTATCCTACTTTTTCTATTTAAACATTAACGGTTATTTTAGTCCTGCTTATTCATTAGCATTTCTTGATATTTTGAGCGGGTAATTATTAACTGACGAGGTTTACTGCCCTCATATGGACCTACATATCCTAGCTCTTCCATTTCGTCTACAATTCGTGCAGCCCTTGCATAGCCTAGCTTTAGCTTGCGTTGTAAAAGTGAAACAGAGCAAAGACCGGCATCTAGTATTACTTCAATTGCGTTTGGAAGCATAACATCGGTGTCACCGTTATTCTCTTCTTTAGCGGTGCCTTTGCCTTTGGAATTTATTGCCTGATTTTCGATGTGTGAAATAATCATTTCATTATATACAGCCTTTTCATTGTCGTAAATGAACTTTGTAACCGACTCTACCTCTTTATCTGTAACAAAACAACCTTGAACACGGATAGGCTTTGAAATACCAACCGGATTATAGAGCATATCGCCTTTGCCTAGTAGCTTTTCAGCGCCCGACATATCAAGGATAATTCTACTATTTATAGCATCAGATACCGAAAAGGCAATTCTAGAGGGAACGTTTGCTTTTATTGTGCCTGTTAAAACGTCAACTGACGGACGTTGTGTTGCAATTACAAGGTGCATACCGGCAGCTCGTCCCATTTGAGCTAGTCTACAAATTGCGTCCTCAACTTCGGTAGGGGCAACCATCATAAGGTCGGCAAGCTCGTCTATTATCATTACTATTTTAGGGAGAACAACAAGCTCTTCTGTAATCCTTGCAATGTCGTTAAAACCTGCAATGTCACGCACGTTTTGTTCTGCAAAGGATTTATAGCGATTAAGCATTTCAACTACCGCCCAGTTTAACGCACCGGCGGCTTTTTTAGGGTCGGTCACAACAGGAATTAAAAGATGTGGAATGTCGTTATATACCGAAAGCTCAACTACTTTAGGGTCTATCATCAGCATTTTAACGTCCTCTGGTGAGGATTTATAAAGTAGTGATATTATAAGTGAGTTAATACAAACTGATTTACCAGAGCCAGTAGAGCCTGCAATAAGTAAATGTGGCATTTTGCCAAGGTCAACTGTTATAATACTACCGGTAATATCTCTACCAAGTGAACAGGTAAGGCTACTTTTCGCCTCGCCAAACTCTTTTGAGATAATCATTTCACGGATAGGAACTAGGCTTACGTTTTTGTTTGGAATTTCAATGCCCACAGCGGATTTACCAGGGATAGGGGCCTCAATACGAACTCCCACTGCTGCAAGGTTTAAGGCAATATCGTCAGCTAGATTAGAAATTTTACTGATTTTAACACCAGGTCCGGGCGCTAACTCATATCGTGTAACAGACGGACCACGACTAACGTTTACTACTCGTGCGTCAACACCGAAACTCTTTAAGGTGTCAATGAGGCGGATTGAGTTATTTTTAAGCTCGTTTGAAATATCTTGAGGAGCGATTTTAGTATCGTGTTTTAAAAGGGATACAGGTGGGAAAATATAGTTGCTATCAGTTGCCGCTTTATAGGAAGAGATTATCTCGTGAGCTATTGAGTTGTCGGCTTTGCCTTTGGTTTTAATTGGCTCAAATGGTGGCTCTTCGGCCTCGTCTAAAGTTAGCGCTGCCATAATATCAGAAGTGTTAGGTACTGAGTTTGGATTTAACATATCGTCTACTGGAATGTCTATTGATGAAGGTTTCTTTTTCTTAGCGGTTTTTTCTTTAATTATATTATTGTAATCATCAGCATTACCATGAATTTTAGTGCTAACAGTTTCTGCCATTGTTTTAATCTTTTTAGGGGAGAAAAAGTGGATAATCGAGATAAAAGTAAGCCCCGATAGTAGCATAAATGAAACAAAACAGATAAGCCCCACAATAATTCCCGTGCCAACATTATCAAATATTTTGAAGAATGGCACAAAGAGAAGTCCGCCGATAAGACCGCCTGATAGCACTTCTTTATTACCATTGTTCCATAAACGCACGATTAAATCGGTGATTTTATCAGCAGGTGCTAAAGACTCCCCGGAAAGAAGTTCTAGGAGTATTGAGGCGGAAATAACAAATACTATCCCCGAAATGAGTTTTATATTAAAGTCCTTTTTATTCCCTGACTTTCCTTTTCCTGTTAGCGTCCAGATAGTAAAGTAGATAAGAAGAAGAGGGATAGTATAAGCACAGCCACCTAATAAGCCTTTAAAACAGGAGCTTAAAAATCTGCCGAAAATACCAGTCACATCAAAAAATAATGCTATTAGTAAAAAAACAGCAAAGAATAAAGAGCAGATAGCTGTTATATGTCTCCAAAGTGGTGTATGTAAAGAGTCGTTTTTAGTTTTTTTAGTCGTCTTTTTTTTAGAGGTTGATTTCTTTTTGTTCAATTAAATTTCAATCCTTTATAATATTTTTAAATTATATTTATCTTAAGTATATAACATTTTGAAAAAAATTACAACTTCAAAATATAAAGTAATGGTATTATTATTAATTTCTTATAATAAATAAAGCTTTTAAAAAACGGGATTTTATGACTAAATTCCCTTGTAATTTTAGTAAATTTATGGTATTTTAAGTAAAAGACTTGTAATAACATCGTTTTTTTGACACAATAGTTTAGAGAATGATATAATGTAAGTATTTTATATCAAAATTCGAAAAAAATAAAAAGGAGAAAATCAAAATGAAAAAGTTTTTCGCAGAATTCATTGGAACAAT
>JAVVYT010000082.1:4636-6814 GCA_036650995.1 Clostridia bacterium
GCTGTGGAAGTGCTGTTGCTGCCAACACATTACTTGGAAGTGCAACTAGCGTACCTCTTGCATTTTCAACATTACTAATTGCATTTGCATTTGGTCTTGTAATCGTTGCTATGGCATACTCAATTGGAAATATATCAGGTTGCCACATTAACCCTGCAGTATCTCTTGCAATGCTAATTTCAGGCAAAATGTCATTTGTAGAATTTGTAAGCTACATTTGTGCACAGTTCGCAGGTGGTATTGCCGGCGCTGGAATACTAGTATTCCTACTTGGCAAATCAAACGGTTTAGGACAAAATGGTTTCGGTACTAACAGTGCCCTTGAAATCAATATGACACAAGCAATTGTTGTAGAGATTATCTTAACATTTGTATTTGTACTTGCAGTTTTAGGAGTTACTTCTAAAATCGAAAACTCAAGTGTAGCAGGACTTGTAATCGGTCTTACACTTACTTTAGTACATATCTTTGGTATTCCTTTTACAGGAACATCAGTAAACCCAGCAAGAAGCTTTGGACCAGCACTTTTAATGGGTGGAGAAAGCCTAGCTCAATCATGGGTATTCATAGTAGCTCCACTAGTTGGTGGCGCACTTGCAGCTATTGTTTATAAACTTCTTACAATGAAAAAAGCAGAGCCAGAAATCATTGAAATAGACGAAGTTGTAGAAGTAGAAGCACCAGTAGTTTCAGCAGAATAATTTAGAATTAATTTAAAATCAAAGGAGAGTTACAACTATGACATATACAAGTAGTAATCGAAATGCAAAGAGAAGAAAAAAAGTACGCCAAAGAAGAATTATAGCGGCAATTACTGTTATTGTAATACTCGTAGTTGTAATCTTTACCTTTGCTTTTGTTGTCAAAAAAATACAAACAGCGCAGGTTATGAAAATTGTTGGTAAAGAGGACGTAACTGTTGAAGTTATGACCGAGTATAAAGACGAGGGCATTGCCACTCTTCTTGAAAAGAAAGACAATTTGCAGTCAGAGCTTGTTGAGAGTAATGTTGACATCAAAAAACCAGGCAAATACACAGCGACATATAAAATTACAAACAAAAAAGGCAAAAATCCAATTACAGTAGTACGTACCATAGATGTTGTCGACAAGACAGCACCAAAGCTTTCGCTTAAAGGTGGTACAATCGTTACTATTAAAATAGGCACTGCGTTTAAAGATGCAGGAGCTACCGCAATAGATAATGTTGACGGCGATATTTCAGCAAACGTTGTCGTTTCAGGCGAGGTAAAAGACAAGACAATAGGTGAATACAAACTAACCTATGCAAGCACCGATACAAGCGGAAATGTTTCAAATATTATCCGTACAGTTAAGGTTACGCAAAACGAGTCAAGCACTAAATACGCACCTCAAGATCAAACAATTCATCTTACTTTTGATGATGGTCCATCTAAAATGACACCACAAGTATTGGACGTTTTAAAGAAATACAATGTAAAAGCGACCTTCTTTGTTGTCGGCAAACAGTTAGACGATTATCCTGAGTATGTAAAACGTATAATTGACGAGGGACACGCAATTGCCCTTCACACCTACACTCACGAGTATTCTCAGATATACTCTTCAGTAGATAATTATATGAACGACCTTCAAAAGGTACATGATAAGGTTTTAGAGGTTACCGGAGTTGACACTAAAATATTCCGTTTCCCAGGTGGCTCAGATAATACTATTTCTCGTAAATATTGCCCCGGTGTAATGACTGCGGCAGATAGCCTTACAAGAGAAAAAGGTTATTTAGAGTATGACTGGAATATGGATTCAGGCGACGCAGACGGTAAAAAGCACACCCCCGAAGAGATGTTTCAAAACTTAAAGAATGGACTTTCCTCAAGAAAGAGCGACTTTTATGTTTTATCACACGACGAGGGCTCAAAGAAAAACACCCCTGCAACGTTTGATTTATTTATAGACTATGCAATTAAAGAAGGCTATAAATTCGATAAAATCACTCCCGATAGTCCACAATGGAATTTAAAAATCGCAAACTAGTTTTCAGCTAAATAAATCAGTAAGCAAAAAGAATTTTCAAGTTTTTATTAAGTGTAAGCTTGTAGACAAATGAAAAGAAAATTTAAAGGTTTATAAATAGAAAAGATTTTAAAATATTTATTAAGTATAAGCTTGTAGATAAACGAAAAGAATTTTCAAATA
>JAVVYT010000083.1:0-6784 GCA_036650995.1 Clostridia bacterium
TAGCAACTTTTTATACTTAAATGATATCATGATATCATTTTTAGAAAAAAACTATAAAACCTACCTCCCTACATTTAAGTTTATAACAAAACATTATATTATCAAATTTCATAGTACAAAAAAGATAACAAAAAAAGTATTGCGAATTTTATTCCGACTACTTTTAATTTTTCTATTTTATTTTTTTCTTAAAAATTGTTTTCTTAAAAGCTATTTTCATAGAAATTATTTTATTACTACAAATTATACACCTATCAAATTTTTAATCTCAAATGATATCATGATATCATTTATATGGGAAGAAATTTTTTCTTTTATTTATTTTCTTAATCTTTCTATATAATTTATTTTTTTGCGATCAAAAAATGGAATTTTAAATCTCATAAAATCGTGACAATTAAAATTCTATAAATCTTTTTGAAGATAAATTTAATAATATTGCATATAATAGTATTGACGTACGTAATAACGTATGCTACAATAACATTAAGGGGGTGCATATTATGTATAATACAAATATCACAAATGCAAGGAATAATCTTTATCAGCTTATAAATATGGCTCTTGAAGATAGCGAAGTAGTTAATGTTTCGACTAAAAATGGAAATGCTGTTATATTAAGCGAAGCGGACTATAATTCTCTTTTAGAAACTCTTTATTTATCAACAGATCCACAATACAAGCAGTCGTTAATTGATGGTAAAAACACATCGATATCTGATTGTGTTTCTGAAAGCGATGTAAAATGGTAGTATATAAATTAGTTTTTACAAAACGTGCTATAAAAGATATCGAGTTTTTAAGACAAGCAAACTTAATAACCAAAGCAAAAAAGCTAACAGAAATTTTAAAATCAAATCCCTTTCAAAATCCTCCACCATTTGAAAAATTAACCGGTGATTTAACTGGTTTATATTCTAGGAGAATAAACATACAACACAGATTAGTATACGAAATTTTCGAAAACGAAAAGACAATTAAAATCATAAGAATGTGGAAACACTACGAATAATTAAATATCATACTCTCCGCTTGCTTTTAAATTTGCCTATACAATTCAACAAGTAAGCGGATTTGTTTTCTGTTTTTACTTTTACTTTTATTTTTACTTAAAGTCACAAAAAAAGCTACTCTAGAATTAGAGTAGCTTTGATTTAGATAGGGGTTGTACATAAATGTACGAGTTATATATTTTCCTCACGTTTTACGTAAGTAGTATGAAGGATTTCGTGAGCTTTATGGCTACCTGGCTCGCCCAAGAATTCGTCATACACTTTAATAATAGACGGATTTTGATGAGATTTTCTATAAACGTCATTTTTATCAGCTTCATAAAGGGCTTTACCTCTGATATCCATTAGATTTATAGAGTTTCTAACATAAGCTGGAACTACTGGTTGACCGCCACCGTTTACGCAACCGCCTGGGCAACCCATAATTTCAATAAAGTGGTATTGTTTTTCGCCTGCTTTAACTTTTTCAAGTATTTTCTTAGCATTAGCAGTACCGCTTGCAACAGCGATATTTATATCAATACCGGCAACATTTAAGCTTGCCTCTTTAACGCCCTCGATACCACGAACAGCTGTAAAGTCAATATCGGTAAGGTCTTTACCTGTAAGCCAATCAGATGCTGTACGAAGAGCCGCCTCCATAACACCGCCTGTTGCACCGAAGATAGTACCTGCACCGCTAGACATACCAAGGTCGCCGTCAAACTTGCTATCTTTAAGATTTACAAAATCGATACCTGCTCTTGAAATCATACGAGCAAGCTCACGAGTAGTAATAGAAACATCGATATCGGGAACACCGGCTGCATTTTCATTCTCTCTTGACTTTTCGAATTTTTTAGCTGTACAAGGCATAATGCCAACAACTACGATATCTTTAGGGTCAAGATTCATTTTTTCAGCATAGTAAGTTTTAGCGATAGCGCCAAACATCTGCTGAGGAGATTTACAGCTAGAGAGGTTAGGGATAAATTCAGGATAGAAATACTCACAATATTTAACCCAACCAGGAGAACAAGAGGTAATAAGTGGTAATTTACCGCCATTTTGAACTCTATCCAAAAATTCTTTTGCCTCTTCCATAATAGTAAGGTCTGCTGCAAAATCAGTATCGAAAACATCGTCAAAGCCCAAAATTTTAAGAGCTGAAACCATTTTACCGGTTACATTACTACCGATAGGCATACCAAAAGCCTCGCCCAAAGTTACTCTGATTGAAGGAGCTGTATGCACGATAACGTGTTTTTTAGGGTCATTAAGAGCTACCCAAATTTTCTCTGTACAATCTCTTTCACGAAGAGCGCCGGTAGGACAAGCGACAACGCACTGACCGCAAGAGATACACGCAACATCGCCCAAGTCTTTTTCAAAAGCACAACCGATATGTGTATCAAAACCTCTATCGTTAGGGCCTATAACACCAATACCCTGCATTCTTGCACAAGCGGCAACGCATCTTCTACAAAGGATACATTTATTATTATCACGAATCATATGAACTGTTGAGTCGTCGTTTTTATACTCGATATTTTCGCCTTTATAAAGGTTTGCATCTTCAATGCCGAAATCCTTACAAAGTTTTTGCAATTCACAGTTACCACTACGAACGCAAGACAAGCACTCTTTTTTATGGGTAGATAGGATAAGCTCCAAAGTATGCTTTCTTGATTTTTGTATTGCTGCTGAATTGGTATTTACTTCCATACCCTCACTAACAGGGTGAACGCAAGATGCGGCAAAGCCTCTGGCACCTTTAACTTCTACTAAACATATACGACAAGAGCCGATTGCATTTATTTCTTTAAGGTAGCAAAGAGTTGGGATATTAACACCGATTGTACGTGCTGCATCAAGGATAGTTGTTCCTTCAGGTACGCAAACGTCGATACCATCTATTTTAAGATTTACCATTTTATAAATTCCTTTCCTTTCCTTATTTCTTTATTATTGCTTTAAATTTACATTTTTCCATACAAACGCCACATTTAATACATTTATCTTTATCAATTACGTGTGGTTCTTTAAGGTTACCAGAGATTGCGTTTACTGGGCAATTTCTAGCACACAATGTACAACCAACGCATTTATCTGCATTTATTTCAAAGGATAGCAAGTCTTTACATACACCTGCGGGGCA
The DNA here is from genome assembly GCA_036650995.1 of Clostridia bacterium. Lineage (GTDB taxonomy): Bacteria > Bacillota > Clostridia > Oscillospirales > SIG519 > JAVVYT01. Next base: position 3,151 of record JAVVYT010000083.1, read on the forward strand.
TCTTTTATCAACGATATGAGCTAAATACTCGTCACGGAAATAACGCAATGTACTAAGAACAGGGTTTGGCGCTGTCTGTCCTAAACCGCAAAGAGAAGATGCTTTTACGTGATAGCAAAGTTCTTCTAGTTTGTCAAGGTCCTCAACAGTAGCTTTACCTTTACTAATATCGTCTAAAATCTCGTACATACGTTTTGTACCAATTCTACATGGTGCACATTTACCACAAGACTCGTCTACTGTAAAGTCTAAAAAGTATTTTGCAATATCAACCATACAAGTGTCCTCGTCCATAACGATAAGTCCACCAGAGCCCATCATAGAGCCGATTGCTAGTAGGTTTTCATAATCTAGCGGTGTATCAATTAAAGATGCCGGAATACAGCCACCTGATGGTCCGCCTGTTTGTGCAGCTTTGAACTTTTTACCGTTTGGAATACCGCCACCGATTGTTTCAATTACTTCTCTTAGTGGTGTACCCATTGGAATTTCAACAAGACCAGTGTTTGTAATCTTGCCACCTAATGCGAAAACTTTAGTGCCTTTTGATTTTTCTGTACCGATAGCGGAAAACCATTCAGCACCGTTATTTATTATCTGTGCAACGTTTGCATATGTTTCAACGTTATTAAGAATAGTTGGTTTGCCAAATAAGCCTTTAACAGCTGGGAAAGGAGGACGTGGACGTGGCTCGCCTCGTTTGCCCTCGATTGAAGTCATAAGAGCGGTTTCTTCACCACAAACGAAAGCTCCTGCGCCAAGTCTTATATCAAGGTCAAAACTAAAATCAGTGCCAAAGATATTCTTGCCTAAAACGCCATATTCTTTAGCCTGCTCAATTGCAATTCTAAGTCTTTTAACAGCGATTGGATACTCAGCACGTACATATACATAGCCTTGATCACTGCCAATACAATAACCGGCAATAGCCATAGCCTCGATAACTGCGTGAGGGTCACCCTCAAGAACAGATCTATCCATAAATGCACCAGGGTCGCCCTCATCGGCGTTACAGCAAACGTATTTTTTCTCTGATACAGATTTAGCGGCAAAGTCCCATTTAACACCAGTTGGGAAACCTGCTCCACCTCTACCACGAAGTCCTGATGCTTTGATAAGCTCAATAACCTCGCTAGGTTTCATCTCTGTAAGCACTTTACCTAGTGCCTGATATCCGTCAACAGCTATGTACTCGTCAATGTCCTCAGGGTTTATAACACCACAGTTTCTAAGAGCCACTCTCTGTTGTTTTTTGTAAAAATCGGTTTCGTTTAATGATTTTACAGTATCATCGTCAACGACTGTTTCACTATATAAAAGTCTTTTAACAATTCTACCTTTTAGAATATGCTCCTCAACGATTTCAGAAACATCTTCAGGGGTAATTCTCGAATAGAACGATCCCTCCGGGTAAACTACCATAATAGGGCCTAGCTCGCAAAGACCAAAGCAACCAGTCATAATTACTTTTACTTCTTTATCTAAATCGTGAAGTGCTAGTTGCTCGTTTAAAGCGGTAATGATTTTGGTACTTCCTGACGAACTACAACCTGTACCTCCACATACTAAAATATGAGATCTATACATCTTTTAAATCAATCCTTCCATTTAGTTTTATTTTAATTAATTATTATCAGCAGCGCCGATTGTGTATTCTTTAACAACGTTATTATTTACAATATGCTCAGCTACAATTTTTCCAACCATATCCGGTGTTACCTTAACATATGTAACTTTTTCCTCACCTGGTTTATAAATTTCTACTATTGGCTCTAGTCTGCAAACGCCGATACAACCGGTTTGTGTGATAAGAACATCATGTAGCTGTCTTTTGTCAATTTCTGATATAAGCTCTGCTAAAACAGGGCGAGCGCCGGCTGCTATTCCACAAGTTGCCATTCCAACTACTACTCTTGTTTTCTCGTTTTCTGAGCCACTACGCATCTCTACTTGACTTTTCATTTTATCTCTTATAGCTGTAAGTTCTGCTAATGTTTTCATAGTTTATTTCCCTTTCAATTTTGGTGATTTGCTAAAATTTTATCTGCTATTTCTTAGCGCCGATTTCTTCTAAATTGTCATTTATAAATTCCTTTATAAACGATATTACTTCGGGATTATTAAGGTCATCACTTTGTAAAATTTGTTTCATTTCGTTAGTGTCTAGCTTAAACTCTTTATCGTCCACTTTATGGGTATAGATAAATTCAATATTAGGACTTCCTGTAATGAGAGTAATCATAGTAAACGCAATGTCTCCAAGGGGCGGTGTGTCAATGTGATTTCTGCCAAAAACTGCGGTAGTCGTTGTGCCTTTGCCAACTTCAGAGCGAATATCAAAACTGCCATTTGTCATTAATGCTCCCATTTTAAAAAGCGGAATTCCAAGCCCTACTTTACGTGTAGTTCTCGTTGTGACAAAAGGGTCGGTTACCTTTTCTAAAAACTCCTTAGTCATTCCACAGCCATTATCTGAAATTTCAATAGAAAACGTGTCCTCTTTGGTGTTTTCAATAATGGTAATTAAAATCTCGGTCGCTTTAGCGGTTACTGAATTGTTTGTGATATCCAAAATGTTAAGCGATAACTCTTCCATAACTTTTAATATTTTTTGAGTATTGCTGGTATTTCGTCTTTTGTTAGTCGTCCGTAAACGTCCTCATTTATTGTCATAACAGGGGCAAGTCCACAACAACCAAGACATCTTGTAGCATCTAATGAGAATTTTCCGTCTGGGGTACAACCACCATCTGAAATTCCAAGCTCACTTTGAATTTTCTCAAATACTTCTTTGGACCCTTTAACGTAACACGCTGTTCCCATACATACTGAAATTGTGTTTACTCCTTTTGGATTTAGGTTAAACTGCGTATAGAAAGTAACAACACCATATATCTCTGCTAATGGTACGTCCATTTTTTCTGAAATAATACGCTGTACTTCTACTGGTAGATATCCATAAATCTCTTGTGCCTCTTGCAAAACAGGCATTAATGCGCCCATTGTTTCACGATGCTTCTCGATAACTTCTAGAAGCTTTTCCTCCTGCTCTTTAGTGCCTGAAAAGGCAACTGAAGTCATAGGTTTTTTGCTCATTTAAAAATCCTCCTCTTTATATGTAATTTTATAATAATTGCATTTGGGCAAATGTGATAAAACTTTAACACACTTCCCTGCTTACTATCTATAATTATAACAGATATTTTTTTAAAAATCTAGCTCTTTAACATATTATTTTGATGAAATTTCACTTTTTTGGGCAAAAAAATACCCGCCTTGCACTTTTTCTCAAGACGAGTATGAATTTTCTAATTTAAAATGCCAATTTAAAAATCTTTCTTAAAATTTTTCCCCTAATTTTCATTAAGCAGCTATCTAAAAAGTTTTTTCTTTTAATCTACAAATTTTCATTAAGTAGCTATCAAAAAAATCTTTTCTTTTAATCTACAAATTTTCATTAAGCAACTATCTAAAAGTTTTTTTCACTTAATTTGCAAACTTACTCTTAATAAATATTTGAAAATCTTTTCATTTGCCTACAAGCTTATACTTAATAAATATTTTAAAATCTTTTCATTTGCCTACAAGCTTATACTTAATAAATATTAAAAAAATCTTTTCTTTTATCTACAAA
>JAVVYT010000084.1:0-6551 GCA_036650995.1 Clostridia bacterium
AGTAATCGCTCTCATAAGATCCGCCATAAAAACAACAGAGCCTTTTAAAATACTAACAAGAAGTAACCTTTTACCCTCGTAATCCTTAGAAATCATAGCACCTAGCTCTGCTACTTTGTCTTGCAATTCTTTTTCAGAATAGAGTACCTTTTCAATATTATTTTTCATTGTTTCCTCCTATGCTTATATAAATTAAACTATCTTCATTTTTAAAAATTTCTTCTTTAAAATCAGCTTTTTTAGAATGATTTACAAGAAATTTTTCATTAATTCCGATATTTTCCACATATACTATCTCACCGTTTTCTGTTTGGAAAACTAAAAGACTTTCTCTTAAATGCTCTGGAATTTTTTTCTCTATCATTATTTTTTTTAGGGTTTTTGTTACCTGTTTTGGTAGACAAATTTTGTCCCCAATCTCTCTTGTTCTGACAAAAAGTCCTTTTTTAACTATATCAAAATCTAGACTAAAAGTTGTTTCTAAATTATGAATATTTTTTTGCTTTGTTATATTTACAAGCTTTTCTCCTACTTTATTCTCTCCAATATTTAGTTTTTGAAGAGTTACTTTGCTACTTTTTTTAGTGTATATTAAAATGTCATTATACACTATTTTAATAAAAGTATCCTGCGTCAACTGAATTTTCTGTGGTGATTTTTTTATGATAAAATTTTCTATCTTTTCTAAAATTTCATAAAACCTTGTATAGCTTAGTTTTAAATTAACACTCTCATTTATAAAAATACTTAAAATCCTATATTTAATAGGCTCTTTTAATTTGTTAAATTCCTCTAAATTAATTGCGTTATTTTCTACTTTTATCTTTAAATACTCGTCTTTTGCAATCTGTAAAAGATAGTCATTGTCTTTTTTTATACTATTTATCATTCTGCTATAATTTGATAATAGATTTTCATTTACTTCTTCAAAAATCGGTATAACTAAATTGCGGATTTTATTTCTTGCATAATCATTTTCTAAATTTGTATGATCAAGAACAAAAGGAATTTCATTCTCCTTGCAATAGCTTTCTATTTCAAGCTTTGTACATTTAATAAGCGGTCTTATGATATTATCACGTATCGGCGGAATTCCAACAAGTCCATTAATTCCTGTTCCCCTTATTAAATTTAAAATTGTGGTTTCTAAACTGTCGTTTAGATTATGCGCTGTCGCAATTTTGGTATATCCTGTCTTTTTTGCTACTTCATTAAAAAAATCATACCTTACATTTCTTGCTGTAAGCTCAATACTTTGCTTTGTTTTTTCTGATAACTCTAGAACATCTATTTTTTTTGAAAACACCTTTATCTTTAACTTTTCACAGTATGAAATAACAAACTTTTCATCGTTATCAGAATTTTCACCACGTAGTTTATGATTTATATGAGCAACACAAAAAGGAATATTTAGTGGTGGCAAGATATTATTTAAAATATCAAGTAAACACATAGAATCACTTCCACCGGATACAGCCACAACCACGCCTTTAGCATCTGCTACCATACCAAAAATATTGGTAGTGTTAATCTCGCTAATATTCATTATGTATTCTCTCTTGTGATGTAAATCTTGTGTATTCACCAATCCATTGCAGTTTGGCTGTTCCTGTTTTGCCATGCCTGTTTTTGGCAACGATACATTCACATTCATTTTGATTTTCAGTGTCTTTGTTATAATAATCGTCACGATATAAAAACATAACGACATCGGCATCTTGCTCTATACCACCAGACTCTCTAAGGTCAGACATCATAGGTCTTTTGTTTTCTCTAGACTCAGGTCCACGAGATAGCTGTGATAAAGTAATTATAGGAACATTTAGCTCTTTTGCCATAATTTTAAGGTTTCTACTAAGCTCAGATACTTCCTGAACACGATTTGAACTTTTACTATTTGTACTCATTAATTGAAGGTAGTCAATAACTATAAGCCCTAAATTTTTAACCTTACGTACTTTACTTTTCATCTGCATTACAGTCGCACCGGGAGTATCATCGAAGAGTATTTTAGAGTGACCTAAAATTCCCGCCGCCATTGCAATTCGCTCCCAATCATCATCAGGGATATCACCAGTACGTAGCTTATCACTATTTACCATAGCCTCACTAGATAACATTCTTTCCGCTAACTGTTGCGTTGACATCTCAAGAGAAAATACTACAACAGCCTTATCGGTTTTAGAGGCTATATTTTGAGCGATATTTAGTGCAAAACTTGTTTTACCCATACCAGGACGAGCAGCTAAAAGTCTGTCAAGGTCGCTAAAATACGTTTGTAATCCTAAGAATTTTTCCTTATCATCACCTGATAGCATATGTAGCTTTTCAATTGTTTCTACAACTGCCGCAGAAATTGGAACAAACTCTTTGGAGTCTATTCCATTAGAAATGTTATATATTTTTTGCTCAGCTAAATCAAGAAGAATACGAGATTCTTCAGCGGCTTCATAACAGGTATCATTTATTTCACTTGAGGCACTTATAAGCTCTCGCAAAATATATTTTTCTATAATTATCTGCGCATATTTTTTTATGTTTTTAGAAGATGGAACTGTTTGTGCTAAACCAAAAAGATATTCTTTGCCTGAGCCTTCATCAAAATTTCCCCTACTTTTTACTTTATCTAAAAGAGTAACAGCATCTATTGGAATATTTAGATTGTACATTTCAAGGATACATTCAAAAATTTCCCTATGACTTTTAATATAAAAATAATTACTCTTTAAATCAGAACATACCTCATCGACACTCATAGGATCTATGAGTATTGAACCGATAACAGATTGCTCTGCTTCTAAGCTGTATGGTACTTGTTTTAACGAATCCATTGTTTCTCCTATTCAACTACTTGTAAAGTTAATGTTGCAACTATATCTGTATAAATTTTAATTTTGATAGTAAATGTTCCAAAATGCTTAATTGCGTCTTTAAGTATGATTTTACGTTTATCTAAATCAATATCAAACTTATCTTTTATAGCATCAGCAATTTCTTTAGTAGTTACTGCTCCAAAAAGCTTACCATTTTCTCCGCCTTTAGCAGAAATTACTATCTCTCCACTTTGAAGTTTTTCTTTTAATGCTTTGGCATTTGCTAATTCTTCAGCTTTATGATGAGCTACCGCTTCGTTTTTAGAATTATACTCACTCATACTTTGCTTATCCGCTTCTTTTGCTAATGCTCTTGGAAACAGATAATTACGGGCATATCCTTCAGATACATTAATAAGACTTCCCGCCTTGCCTTGGTCTTTTACATCTTTTAATAAAATTACTTTCATAATAATTACCCTTTCTTTCTATTTATATTTATCTTTTAGGAAATAAAGTTTGATATCTTTCTCTAACATTAAATATTGTAAACAGTACCCCTAAAAATACAACTACTTCTACCATACCGGTTAAAATGATAAATGCTAAAACTACATATATAACAGATTTAATAATCGGTCTAACAGATGAGTTTCTTAGCATAAACGCAACTGCTGAAATTCCTGCCAGGAAAAAAAGTGTTGCAATTACGAGATAGAAATTTACAATTGCAGTTAACATTACCTGCTGAGTTATAAGCATTTTAAGAAATAAAGTTACTATATAAACCCATACCGAAACATTTGATAATGTATAATCACTTGCAAGACCTAAGGACGTTTCATAGTTTGATTTATAAAGAATACGTTTTACTATTATGATTGTTACAAATGCTAAAACTAAGCTAAACATCATCAAAAGCCCAGGTAAAAGGGTTATAAATATACCTTTTACAAGCTCTGAGGCTACTTTATAAAAACCATCTACCGTTAAGCCATTAAGGTTAATTCCAAGCGCTGCGTACTGCTCAAACATTTTATTGGCACTTTCTAAAAACGGCTCTTTAAGTGGCAATAAAAGAGATATAATAGCGTCATAACTAACAGTTCCGGCTTTTATGAAAACTATCCCATAGGCTGATAAAAGCGACAAAAACGCAGTTAAAGTTCCTGAGGCAATAACAACACCTTTGAAATTAATTTTCCTACGAATAAGCTCTGAAGCTACGATACTACCTATTATTAAAATAACAGGAATTACGCAAAAGTATGGTGACAACCCAATTATAAGTGGCACTGCTATAAAAACAGGTGACAACATCAGTGATATTCTATTAAATGTAATGCTTAAAATAAAGCACACAGTAAAACCTACGGCAAACACTACAATAAATATCGGAAAAATAACAGTAAGTAGTGCAAATGCCAAACTTAAAATAGCAAAAATAATGCTTTTTTTATTGTTCATTTTTACATCCATTCCTAATATATTCATCTATTGCTTCAGCTGCTTTTTTACCGGCTCCCATAGCTCCTATTACTGTCGCTGCTCCAGTAACTGTATCTCCGCCGGCAAATACACCGATTTTAGAGGTAGCACCAGTTTGTTCATTAGATACAATACAGCCTTTTTTATTAACATCTAATCCTTTAGTTGTATTTTTAATTAGCGGATTTGGTGATGTTCCAATTGCGATAATTACAGTATCAAGGTTTATTAAAAAATTAGAGTCTTTAATAGTTACAGGGCGACGACGTCCAGATTCATCAGGCTCTGAAAGTTCCATTTTAGCACATAAAATTCCGGTAACCCAGCCATTTTCATCACCGATTATTTGAACGGGATTTGTAAGAATATCAATAATAATACCCTCTTGCTTTGCATGCTCAATCTCTTCAACACGAGCGGGCATTTCTTTTTCACTGCGACGATAAATTATATGTACTTCATCAGCGCCCATTCTAATAGCACAGCGAGCAGCGTCCATTGCTACGTTTCCGCCTCCTACAACAGCTACTTTTTTACTTTTCATAATAGGAGTAGAAGAGTCCTCTTTATATGCTTTCATAAGATTTATTCTAGTTAGATATTCATTAGCTGAAAAAACGCCATTTAGATTTTCACCATCGATATTTAAAAATGCCGGAAGTCCAGCACCAGTTCCTACAAATACTGCTTTATAGTTCATCTCTAAAAGGTCATCAATTGAATAAGATTTACCAATTACCATATTTGTTTCAATTTTTACACCTAGTTTTACTAGTCCATCTATTTCATTTTGAACTATTGCTTTTGGAAGTCTAAATTCTGGAATACCATACACTAAAACTCCACCAGCCACGTGCATAGCCTCAAAAACAGTAACGTCATACCCTTTTTTTGCTAAATCACTAGCACAGGTAAGACCAGCGGCGCCTGCTCCTAAAATTGCAACTTTATCACTACTCTTATCTATCTTAGGCACTTCTATTTGATAATTTTCTCTAAAGTAGTCCGCTACAAAACGTTCTAAGCGACCAATAGCAACACTTTCGCCTTTTATACCACGAACGCATTTGCTCTCGCACTGCAATTCTTGAGGGCAAACTCTTCCGCAAACAGCAGGCAATGTATTTGTTTTTGTAATTATATAATATGCTTGTTTTAAATCGCCTTTAGCAACAGCCTCAATGAATTCAGGGATATTTACATTTACAGGACAGCCTGAAACACAAGGACGAGTTTTGCAATTAAGGCATCTATTAGCCTCTTTAATTGCGGTTTCTTTATCATAGCTTAAAGTTACTTCTTTAAAATTATGACGTCTTATATCTGCCGGTTGTTCGTTTGCTTCATATTTTTTATTTGACATATCTGGCATAATTATTCCTCCTTTTTTGAAAAGAGCGCACATTCGTGTGCCTTACGTTCTAAAGGTTTGTAGATTGAGCTTCTTCTGATAGCCTCATCAAAATCCACTAGATGAGCATCAAACTCAGGACCATCAACACACGCAAATTTAGTTTCACCGCCAACAGTTAATCTACAACCGCCACACATTCCTGTACCATCTATCATAATAGGATTCATACTACAAACAGTATGGATATTATATTCTTTAGTTAAAAGTGCTACAAATTTCATCATAACAAGAGGACCTACAACAATAACTGCATCGTAGTTTGAGCCTTGCTCAATTTGTTTTTTTAACATATCTGTAACTAAGCCTTTATTACCATTTGAGCCGTCATCAGTGCAGATAATAAGGTTATCTGATACTTTTTTCATCTCTTCTTCTAGTATTATAATTTCTTTATTTCTAAATCCGGCTATAATATCAACTTTAGTACCCATATTAAAAAGAGCTTTTGCCTGTGGATATGCAATTGCACAACCAAGTCCACCACCAACAACAGCGACTTTTTTGTACCCATCTAATTTAGAAGGAGTACCAAGTGGTCCGACAAAATCAAGGATATCATCACCAGTTTTAAGTTTTGAAAGCATTAAAGTAGTGCCACCAACTATCTGATAGATAATAGTAACCCCACCTGTTTTTATATCGGTATTTGCTATTGTAAATGGAATACGTTCTCCATTTTCAGAAACTCTAAGTATTATAAATTGACCAGGTTTGCCTTTTTCTGCTATATGTGGAGCAAAAACGGTCATTTTTTCAACTTCTTTATTAAGGATTTGCTTATCTAATATTTTATACACCTTTTCACCTACATTTATATTTTTTGTTTATACACATTT
>JAVVYT010000085.1:0-6549 GCA_036650995.1 Clostridia bacterium
GATACCAGTTCGCTTTATGAGCCTTTTGTCCTTTGTTATTTTAAAGTTTGTACAGTCTAATGCCTCCCCCTCACTTCCTGCTTTTCCATTTTCTAACTGCTCGTTTATCCCTCTAAAAAAATCTATTTTGTGTGACTGTGCCATATTTTATAATTCCTCCTTTCTTGTAATTTCAAAACATTTTTTCTTCATAAAGAATACGCTAGCCTTTTTTAATAGCTGTCGTCTATTAGCTCAATCTCGCTTAGCGTATTTAAAATCAAACAGTTTTGCTTTGCCTTTTCGTAAAGACCGATATAGAGTGAGGACTTAATAGGGTTTTCCTCAGCTAGGAAGTTTGCCGCTAAATAGTATGGTAAAAGTCCGCCTATGATGTTGTCACAAAGACTAAAAGAGCTTGTCATATCGGTGATTTTAGCAGGTGAACTTTTGTATAATAGTGTAAGCTCTTTGTCTTTATCCCCAAATATGAAGATGTAGTTTTCGCAGATGTAGGGCATAGGCTTTGTGTTTTCGCTGTCGATTACCCTTATGAGCGTTATGAAATCATCGGGTAGTTTGTAGAGGTAATATCCGTCTGATGTCTTTGCAATAGCCATTTTCGGGGAGTAGATGCGAGTTTCGGTTTTTGTAATGCCTTGCCCGTAAATTAAATCTCGCTGTGCTATGTCGCAGAGGTACGGAGTCTTGTTTTTCAAGGCTTTTATTATCGGTGACGTTTCAAAAGTCCCTTTGTCATCATAATAATCACAGAGGGATAACGCCATATTGTAAATCTCATTTACTGTGTAGCTCATCTTAAATTTCCTTTCGTTTTAAAAATAAAAGTGGCAAAGAAAAGCTATTCCTTGCCACTTCATTTCTAGTCTATAATCTTAAAACTTTTTTTGTTATGCTGGCTCAGCAGCAGCTTTTATCTTTAAAACTACTAGCTCTTTAGGGCGAACAACTGCCGCACCGTATACGTGTAGACCTTTTACAGCGTCAGCAAACGAGCCTTGAGGGCGGTATGCTTCCATTTTCTGCATCTGTGCCACAACAGCAATTGCTTTTGATGTTCTAGCAAAACAGTAGTCGTCAGTGGTCGTTTCGTCTTTTACGATGTTGTTTGTCATATACACTTTGAAGTTGTCAAACATACCAACAAAACCATTGCCAAAAACCTTGTCGTTTGGTGTTTGTCTAAGCACTTTTGCAAGCCATAACTTTTGGTAGATAGCTGGTGATACTTCAAGGGATAGCTCTTCGTTCATCGGAACGTTGTTTGAATATAACATATTAGCCGCATCACTTACTATCTGCACAATGTTTTTACTGTTTACAGCGTGGTTGTTAATTACAGAGCCACCACCTGTGTATAGATTGTAAATGCACTTGTCAAGATCGTCAGCTAACGCTCCGGCAGCCTCTTTCATACAGCTTTGCATTATGTTAGGGGCGCTTTGTAGCTCGTCTACATCGTCTACCATAAAGTTTACATACTTCATTTTATCTAGCGCTATTGTAGAAGAGTTGCTCTCTAGTGTTTCGGGAGTCGCAATAGCAGTGCCTGGTACATAGTTTTTAACTACCGGACGACGGGTCCAGTTTATCGTTATGTTCTTGCCATACTCGAGGGCATTCGCTTCGTAATCTCTGTTTGATAGCTTAGCGCCGATACAGAGATTGTCCCTCTCTCTTTCAATGGATTTTGCCCAGACGGTTGGTTTAAAATTCTCATATGCCATAATATTTTTTTCCTTTCAATATTGGAACGATTTAGTGTTCCAATTGTTTCTTTTGTTAAGTTGTTTTTTAAAAATGCCTTTCGCTCTTTGAGCTTTTTTTATTAGCTAAAGTAACTGTTTTTCTTTTGCTGTGAGATGAAAGTCATTGAGGATAGGGCTTTGTCAAGGTTTTTTGCTATCTCATCACCTGTTAAATGCTCAAGCTCGCTTTCGGTGTAAAACTCGCTTTGCATAGGTGATATACCAGAGATACTTCCGCTTGAGGAGTTTGCATTTTTCTCGTTTTCAGCCTCTTTCATAAACTCTTCTTTTAAAGTAGCTATCTCTTGCTGTGCCGATAAAATCTGCTCTTTTAAAAGATACTTTTCATATGCCACATCAAGCGGTGTGCCATTTTGGTATTCATCTAATACCTCGTACGGAAGTTGTCTAGGGTCTACGTCTAAATGCTTTTCAAAGAAATAATCTAGCTCGCCAGAGTGAGTTGTTTCAGTAGTAGCATTTACGCTGTTTGCAAGCTCGTTTTCGAGTTTTAAAGCTAGCTTGTCATAGTTTAAACCCTTTTGTGCTAGCTCTCTTGCATGCTCTTTTGATAGTACCATTGGTGTATGGTTGTACTTTATATCTAAAAAAGCTTCGGTGTCTTGCGGTATGGTTTCCGCTTCTACCTCTTGCCTTGCCTCGCTTTGCAGGTCTGTTGTTTCATCGGTGGTTTCGTTTTCTATGTATTCGTTTTCTAAACTTTGCATTATTCTATCTCCTTTAAATTTGCGTTTTCTTGTGTGGCAGTAATCTCCGCTATTAGCTCGCTTTGCATTGGTATGTAACCTTTTGGCACACGCTCTAGATACTGATTAAGCGTTATGTACCCTTTTTCTAAAAGTCCTGAAAGCGTTGTTACAGAGGCAAGCTCGCTCCAGTAGGTGCTAGCGCCAACGTCAATTTTAATGGTGATTTTATTCTCATTTGTTAGCTTACTATCAATGAAATAGCAATCACCAGAGCTAGATACTATCTCTCTTTTAATGCTGTATTTGCGTTTTATAAACTCAAGCCAAACAAGGGCAATGTCCTCTACAAAGTTGTAAAGATTTTCACGCACGTTGTCTAGTGGAACAGCTGCCGACTTTTGAAGTGCCATAATAGCCGAGGCGTTGTCAGGGGTTATGTTTTGCCCTAGTAAAACGTCCGCAGCACCCATATTATCCTGCGTGTACCGCATTGCTCTGTCGATAAGTGAGATAACAGAGCTACTCATATTAGCCGGCTGAACATAGTCGCAGATACCGCCAACATCACCGTTTACACCAATTGCACTGCCAATTGCGTTGTTCCAGGAGCTAACTCTTGTCTTATCGTAAATGGCTTTTGGAAAGGCGGTGTCCATTGTGTGTTTCATCGCCATTGCAAAGATTTTGTTGATGAATATCTGATTTGGGGCAAGGTTAGTTCCTATTGCCTGCCCGTGGTAGGAGTTTTTGCGTTTGGTGTAGTTTGCAAGACATATAGGGTAGCGGTAAAGTCCGGTGTCAATGTTCTCTTTCAAAATAACGTCCCTTGTGCATTTGTTGAAAAATATCCGCCCTGTGTCATCATCTCTAAAATACTTTATTATGTAGGTAGTTTTGCCTGAAAGCTCGATTGATGAGCGGTCACCACACTGACTATTTGAGTCCTCATCGGAGGCTATCTGCTTTGTAATGCCAAGGGATAACGCCTCTTTTTGTAGGTCCTTTGTCATCGCCCTGCCGGCTATTATAATGTACGGTTGCACCTCTACTCGCTTGTCGTTTACGTTCCCAAAATATAGGTTTATCCCGTCCACAGTTTCGGTTACAAAATCCCCCATTATTCCGCTACCACTTGTTATATCCTTGTCCCAGTAGGTGTGTACCGCCATATCTCCTGAGAGGGAGGCGTCTAAAAGTAGGTCACGTAGCATTATCCCCATCTTGTTGCTTTCAAAATGATTTTCAGCAATTGTGTTTAATGAGTTTTCTAAATCTCCATTCGTGGCAGTGTATTTTATCTTTAGCGGTGAGGATAAAACAAACGAAACAGTATAGTCGATTATCCTTCTGAAGATGTTGAATACAGGGGTTGGAAGGTTTCCTGCCTTAACGCCATACCACTGATCACCGGCGTAAAATCGCTCGTTTTTGTCGCAGTTTTCTTTGTATGAAATTTTGTTGTTGTACTCTTTTCCAAGCTCTAATAATCTAAAGTCCTCTGTTATTTTTTCCATATTGCACTCTCTTTTCTTTTGTTATATTTCTGTGTCGGCTGTTTGTTCCTTGCTCGGTATTCCATTGTATTTCATTATCTCTTCAAACTCACGGTCTATTATGTTTCGGTAATCCTCTTCACTTTCTTTGTCTTTGTCTAGTTTGAAGTTTAACCTTTTGAGCTTTACGTCTTGCATATCGTGTCGGTTTTGCTCATTAAATCCAAATCGGTAGATAAGAATACTGCTCCATGAAATTAAAATATATATTATCGCTGTAAGTAAAAATGTCATTCTTTTAGCTCTCTCTTTCTTTTGTTTGTTTAATAAATTTGTTTTTGTAAATGATAACGTTTTTAATATTCCAAATACTCTTTTATGCTGTCTTTTCTGTTTACTCTAAAGCTGTCAAAATCATAGGCAACATCAGCTTTTGGAAAGGGTTTTGGACGGCTCATAATGCCATAGCGAAGTGCCTCAGGTGCGTGGGTTAGCTCGTGCGGTGAGTCGGAAATTACTTCGGGATTTAGCTTGCTTGTTTGTAGGGCAGGGAGTGTTCTAATTAGATTTTTACAGCTCCCATCGATTATAGTAAGTCGTGAACGCTTTTTGCCAAACTCGTCAGTGAAAACGCTTAACCATTCTCGAAGTGTCCTAAGTCCAATTACTTTGCGGTCGTCCGCTTTTATAAGTCCACAAAGTCCGGCATCAAACATAATAGCAGCCCCTGAAATTCCTGTTTCTTGTCGCCTGTTCCAAAGGTCGGGGGAGGCAACTATGTATTCAAGATTTTCGTCTTTAGGGCAAAGAGAAAGAATTCTTTTAGCTGCGTTTGTAAGGTTTAAGTTCTTCTCGTAAAGCTCACGGTAGATAATCGCTCGCCCCTCGCTGTCTATTGCCCACCAAAGGCAGGCGGTCATATCAAGACCATAGTCAAGGCTTGCAAATCGGCGGTAACTTTTGGGAATTTCAAAGGGTGGTGATACGTGAATACTACGGTCAAACTCTGGGAAAAATGCTCCGTCAAATGCGTCCCAATCTCCGTATAGAAGTCGCTTTTTTTCAATCTCAGGTAGTGCCTCTAGCCTTTTTATGTAGCTAGGATCTGATTTCATTAAAAAACTGTTGTCGCTCACTAAAGACTGGATAAAAAAATAACTCCTACCGTTTTTGTCGGTAAAAGTTTTATTAAAACTGCCTTTGTCGATAAATCTTTTTTTGATAAATGAGTGGCCAACACCGCCGGGGTTTCCTGTTGATTTAACCTGTTTTGGATAATTATTAGCTCCTCTTATTCTAGAGAGTAGGTAGCAGTATTGATACTCTGTAAAATGCGTTACCTCGTCAAACCGCAAAACCTCATACTCGGCAGACTGATATTTGCTAACGTCATACTCGTTGTCGCAACACCCAAACTCTATTATTGACCCGTTGTTAAAACACCAAATGTGTGACTGCTTTAAGTACTTCCCAAACTGCGAGCCGTATAAAAACTTGCTGTTTAAAATGAGTGAACGCTCAAGCTCAACGTACGTTCTTCGTAGTATTAGCTGTTTTGAGCCTTTGTATTTGAGCGCATAACATAAAGCGTCTATAAGCTGTGCGTAAGACTTCCCACCGCCGGCAGCACCTCCGAAAAAAACCTCGTCCGCTGTGCAGGTGATAAAATCCGCTTGCTTTTTTGTAACATTTATTTCGATGCTATTACCTCCTTTAAAATTCCTTTTCGCCTTTGTGACTTTTAGTTTGCAATTCTTTTTTTAAACGCTAAATCTGCTGTAAACTTTGCTTTATGACCGCTTTGATTTTGCATTAATTTGCTACCTTTATTTCAACAACGTAGTCCTTTTCTTCTTGTGCTACCTCCTCTTTCTTCTCGGCATAGCCAAACGCCGACTGTAAATAAAAATGTGCTGTGCTACTGCTTATTAGCTTTAATGCCGCTTTAGAAAGTATTAAATGCTCTATCTGATTTTTGGCCTTTATGTAGCTCTCTTTGAGTGGCTTGTTACTGCAAAACTCAAAGGCTACAAGTCTTTCTTTCGATATCCCAAGAAAAACCGCAAGCCCGGCAAGTGTTGGTATCTCGGTGTCACTCTTCTTTTGAAGCTCAATGTACTCCTCTATTTTCTTTGTGTACTCCTTTTGCTTTTTCATTTTTTTTAAACTCTCCCTTCTAGAATGTTGTTTTAGAAATTTCAAAATATTTTTGCATAAAAAATAAGCTCTCATACCGCAAGGGCTGAAAACTTAGGAAAAAAATATAAATTTCTATAATACTATTATACCACAAAAAAACTGCAAAAAACTGCAATCTTTTCTAAATGCCAAAAAAACTTTTCTTAAAACAAATAACTTTTGTTTTTATCTTCTCGTTCCTTTAAATCCGCAAAAACTTTTTGTAAACCGACAGACAAATTGTAGCAAACCTTTTTATCCCACTACTATATAATTGTTTTATTAAGAAATTAAAAGCAAGAAATCAAAACTCAAAAAGCCAATACTTGAAAATCCCATACATGAAAAAATGAAAACGTTTAAATCGAAAGGAAGTTATAAAATGGCAATTAATAACCAAATCAAAAAAAAGCTACTCTC
>JAVVYT010000086.1:0-1682 GCA_036650995.1 Clostridia bacterium
CTAATGCTTAAAATCTATGGCGTTTTATTTATTCTAATTGAAAACAACCACAAGCACATCGCCCCTCGTATTACCTCACTCTCAAAAATTACATATAAATACGCATTTATCA
This sequence comes from Clostridia bacterium, assembly GCA_036650995.1. Lineage (GTDB taxonomy): Bacteria > Bacillota > Clostridia > Oscillospirales > SIG519 > JAVVYT01. The sequence goes on from JAVVYT010000086.1 coordinate 113, forward strand.
TCGGTATGTTTCAGGTGCTATCGTTAATCCCCGGCACTTCTCGCTCCGGTGCTACCATAATCGGCGCTTTACTTATCGGTGTTTCACGAACTGCGGCGGCTGAATTTACCTTCTTTTTAGCGGTGCCTACTATGTTTGGCGCTAGTGCTTTAAAGCTACTAAAATTTGGTTTAGGTTTTACAGGTGTCGAGATTTTAACCCTTGTAATCGGTATGCTAACTGCGTTTTTAGTGTCGATATTTGCTATTAAATTTCTTATGGGTTACATTAAAAAACACGATTTCAAAGTTTTCGGTTGGTACAGAATTGCCCTTGGTATTATAGTTCTACTCTACTTCGGCATAAAACTTTTATTCTAAAATGATAAATACATATCTATCTTAAAATACGTATCTATCTCAAAATGCGTATCTATCTCAAAAAGCTCATCTGTTTTCATAAATTCAGATGAGCTTTTATTTTAAAACACAATTCTAAATCTAAAAAGTTTCCTTTTTATTAGAAATTAAAAAATTACGTACAAAGCTCAATCTAAAAAGTTTACTTTTTATCTACCATTAAAAAATTACGTACAATTCTAAATCTAAAAAGTTTGCTTTTTTTTTAAAAAAGGTGCTTAATATTTACAAACTGAGTTTTTTGTGTTAAGATAATAAAAAAGGAAAAGGTGTTTATTAAAATGAAAATTATAGATAAATTTAAAGCTGATAAAACTGTCTACTCCTTTGAGGTTTTTCCTCCAAAAAAGGACGATGATATTAAAACTATCTACAAAACTTTAGACGGTCTATCACATCTAAATCCCGACTTTATAAGTGTTACGTATGGTGCCGGTGGCAATGCTGTTGACAATAAAACCTGTCAAATTGCCGCCATTTTAAAAGAGAAATACAAGATAGAGCCACTAGCGCATCTCACCTGTATTAACAGCGACAAAAGCGAAGTTTTAGCTATTCTAGATCAGCTAAAGACTGCTAACGTTTCAAATATTCTAGCTCTTCGTGGCGATAAAAACCCAAACGAAATAGAAAAAACTGATTTTATCCACTCGAGCGATTTAACAGAGTTTATCCTCAAAAATGGCGACTTTTCGGTTGCCGGTGCTTGCTATCCCGAGGGGCATTTTGAAAGTGAAACGAAGATTTTAGACGTTTTAAACCTCAAGAAAAAGGTGGATGCCGGAGCCTCTCACCTTATTTCACAACTGTTTTTTGATAACGAATGTTTCTACTCCTTTAAAGAGCATTGCCGTCTTGCTAACATAAATGTACCGATTGAGGCTGGCATTATGCCGGTTGTTAACGTGCGTCAGATTGAAAGACTAGTTTCCCTTTGCGGTGCTAGTTTGCCGAATAAATTTGTAAAGATTATAAACCGATATGGCACTAATAAAGAGGCTCTTCGTGATGCCGGCATTGCCTATGCAATTGACCAAATTGTCGACCTTATTACAAATGGCGTTGAGGGAATTCACCTTTACACTATGAATAATCCGTATGTTGCAATAAAAATCACCGAGGCTATTAAAAATCTTCTATAAAGGACTGTTTAAAATAGAAACGCCAACTCC
>JAVVYT010000086.1:1782-6286 GCA_036650995.1 Clostridia bacterium
AAAACAGAAAAGTTAAACTTAAACACAGAAAATCAAACTTCCAAAGCTGAAAAGTTATCTCCCCAAAATGAAAAACAAACTTCCAAAACAGAAAACTCAATTTCTCATATTGAAAAGTCAACTTCACAAATAAAAAAGCCAACTAAAGTGGAGATAACTACTGCCATTAAATATTTAGGGTACGATAAAATGCCAACAGACGACCGCCTTTTATCGCTATTTAGTGACAGTGCTACGATTATAGAAACTGTTTCAAAGCCACGATTTTTATATTCATATTTTGATATCTCAAAAACAAGTGATGGGATTTCACTTCAAAACACCCCTGTAATTTTAAAAGGTAGCTCGATTTCAAACCATCTTAAAGGGTGCGATCGTGTCGCTATTTTTTGCGTAACGCTATCAAATGCTATTGATACTAGTATTTCCAAAGCCAAGTTTGACGTTTTAAAACAGCTCATTTTAGATACTTTTGCCTCTTGTTTTGTAGAGCAATACTGTGAATATATTGAAGATTTAATCATAAATGAAAACACTGCCACATTCCACACAAAGCGTTTTGGAATAGGCTATGGCGACTTATCTTTGACCTATCAAAACGATATTTTAACGCTCCTTAACGCACAAAAGAAGATAGGAGTTTTAGCAACAAACAGCGGAATTTTAACGCCCCGAAAATCCGTAACCGCTATCATTGGATTTTCAAAAAATAAAACTAATACTGAGTATAACTCCTGTGATAGTTGCCTTTTACGAGGCGATTGCACAGCATTTAGGAAAGGTGAGCATTGTGGAAAATAACACTAGAAGTAAAAAAGAAATTTTAGATAAAATAAATTCTGGCTATCTTTTACTAGACGGAGCGATGGGAACGATGCTACAAAAAAACGGACTAAAGCTAGGCGTTCCCCCGGAAAGTTTTAACATAACACACCCGGAAATTATAAAAAAAATCACCACCGACTACGCAAAAGCCGGAGCCTTAGTTCTCACCACAAACACCTTTGGTGCAAACTCGCACAAGCTTTTAAAAAGTGGCTATTCTGTAAAAGAGATCATAACCTCTGCCACTCAAATCACCCGAGAAGTAGCGAATGAGTATGGTGCATTTGTAGCCCAAGATATAGGTCCTATCGGCGAAATGCTAAAACCTGTCGGCAGTTTATCTTTTGAAGATGCCTATGAAATTATTAAAGAGCAGGTAGAAAATACCACCGCTGATATTATAATTATCGAAACGATGACCGATTTAAACGAGATGCGTGCCGCTGTTTTAGCCGCAAAAGAAAACACCAATTTACCTATTTTTTGTATGATGACCTTTGAGCAAAGCGAAGATAAAAAAGCTATGCGTACATTTTTGGGCGTATCCCCTAGCGAAATGGGGATCGTGCTTGAATCTTTAGCGGTCGATGCTATCGGTGTAAACTGCTCAAACGCCCCAACTGAAGTTATCGAGATTATAAAAACACTTAAAAAGGTTACAAATCTTCCAATAATTGCAAAGCCGAACGCCGGACTTCCAAACATAAATAGTAACGACTACGACCTATCCCCCGAAGATTTTGCTAAGGATATGGGCAAGCTTTTAGACGTTGGCGCTACTATTGTTGGTGGAAGTTGTTGCACGACTCCTTTATAAATTGAGCTTTTAAAAAATGAGCTTGACAATCGAAACAAACAAAAATCACCGCTTAAAATCCTCCCACCTACTGTTTGTAGTAGCACTAAAACCGTCACTATAAACAAAGTTTGTATTATCGGCGAGCGACTAAATCCGACCGGTAAAAAGCTATTAAAAGAGGCTCTTAGAAGTGGCAATACCGACTACATTTTAAAAACCGCAGTAGCGCAAGAAGATGCCGGCGCTGATATTTTAGATATAAACGTAGGGCTTCCGGACATTGACGAAAAAAAAGTTATGATAACAAATATAAACGCCCTCGAAGGTGTAATTTCCTGCCCTCTTCAGATAGACTCGAGTAGTAGCGAGGTTATAGAATTCGCCCTCAGAGCGTATAATGGCAAGGCAATTGTAAACTCTGTAAATGGCGAGGACAAAGTGCTAGACAGCATTTTGCCGATCGTTAAAAAATATGGTGCCCTTGTAATCGGTCTTACTTTAAACGAAAAAGGAATTCCGCCACTAGCTAAAGATAGATTTAAAATTGCAGAGCATATTCTAAACAAAGCGTTGTCTTTTGGCATTAAAAAAGAAAATGTAATCATCGACTGCCTAACCCTTACAGTTTCAGCCGAGCAAAAAGCCGCTGCCGAAACAGTTTTGGCTATTAAAATGGTTAAAGAAAAGCTAGGTCTTAAAACAGTTTTAGGGGTTTCTAATATCTCTTTTGGACTACCAAATCGTGAGGCTATAAACTCTAGTTTTTTAACGTTGGCATTAAACGCAGGGCTTGATTTACCAATCGTAAACCCTAATATAAAATCTATCACCGACAGCATTATGACGTATAATATCCTTACCTGTAAAGACGAAAACTGCCTTGATTTCATAAGCTACTCTAATAAATTCACCGATAAAATAGACACTAATAAAAACGTTTTACAAGATAGCACCGACACCAAAACACTCCTTTTTAATGCTGTTACAAAGGGTCTTAAAGACGAGGCTAAAGCCTATTGCAAAGAGCTTTTAGAAACAACCGACTCAATGAAAATTGTAAACGAAATTTTAATTCCGGCACTTGATGTGGTGGGTGAACAGTTCGGAAATGGCACTCTTTTTCTACCGCAACTACTCTTATCTGCCATGGCGGTCGAGGCAAGTTTTGATATAATTAAAACCACTATTAAAAAAAGTCCGTCGGTTAAAGGCAAAATAATTCTAGCCACTGTTAAAGGTGATATCCACGATATCGGTAAAAATATCGTTAAAATCCTCCTTGAAAACTATGGCTATACTGTAATTGACCTTGGAAAAGACGTCGATTATCAGGTGATTTTAGACGCAGTTTCTCTTCATAAGCCTTTTCTTATAGGACTTAGCGCATTAATGACAACCACCGCTTGCAATATGAAAACTACTGTAATGCTCCTTAAAGAAAAATTCCCCGACTGTAAAATAGTAGTCGGTGGCGCTGTAATCACTAAAGATTATGCCGAAAAAATAGGCGCCGATTTCTACGCTAAAGACGCAAAAAACACAGTAGACATCGCAAACTCCCTCATTTTGCAAAACAAAATATAAAAGCAAAAAAGATATAATTTTCAAAACCAAAATTAAGAGTTTAAATTTTCAATAGTCACCCCAAAAACAAACCTTAAATTTTAAAGAAACAAAAAACTCTTAAATCCACTTTATAAATATTTGTCTTATAAATCTCAAATGTTCTATAATCAAACAAAAAAATCTTAAATCCCCTTTAAAAATATTTATCTTAAAATCTTAAATAATAACAAGCTAAACAAAACCTATAAACCAAAAAAAGATATGAAACGTAAAATCTCATATCTTTTTATTTTGCTTTAAAAAGGCATTTCTATTTAGTAAAATAATTTTTTCACTTTAAATACAAAAACACTTTTTTATCTAATTTTCAAAATCGACTTTTATCGCACCACTTGTAGTAGATAAATCTAAGGTATTCTCTGTATTTAAAATTTCTGTATAAACGTCGGTAGTTTTGATATTATCCACAACAACGTTACCACTTGTAGCCTTTAGCTTTTTAGAATAGTCAATACTGCTACCCTTTAATGAAAGTTTTGCACTACCCGAGGTGACCTTTACATTAATGTTCCCTAAAAGCTCTCCGTTTGCCTCTAGATTACCGCTTGTTACCTTTGCTAATAGCTCATTTGAGGTTATATCAAAAAGTTTCATCTTCCCCGAGATAACCGAGGGTTCAAGTTTTTCAAAGGTCGAATTGTTTACAGTAACGTTACCGCTCGTGACTTTTAAAACTCCTTTTTCGGATACGATATTATTAATTTCCGCTGTCCCTGAATTTACACTTAATACTAGTTCCTTAGTTTTTTGGTCGTTTGCAATTATTTTTCCGCTTGTAACTTTGGCATCTAGTTTATTTAAAACAGCCTCTGTTGGCAGATAAATTCTTATAACGTCGGCTTTCATATTTATTCCAAAATTAAAATCCATCATAAAGCCACTATTATTTTTTACTGTTAGCTTATCGTTTTCTAAAGTATAGGATATTTTTTCAGGGTTTCTGCAATCTAATTCCAGTGCATATTTATCACTTGCAATCACCTCTACTATTTGACTTGACGCATTAACCGAAAGCTCGCTAAACTTATCTAAATCAATCTTTACAATTTCATTTACAAAATCTTTTTGCATAATATTTACTCCTTTTTCATCAATATAAAGTGATCTTGCCCCGCCCATACAAAAGCCTATTGTAGCCACTATAAGCCCCGCTATAAATAGTATACTGATACCACACCATAACTTTTTATTTTTCATTTTTAGCACCTCTTTTTAGAAATTTTGCCACTAGTGAAACTACAAATCTATAACTTT
>JAVVYT010000087.1:0-6234 GCA_036650995.1 Clostridia bacterium
GTTGCTCTGTTCTCATCGGACAATATCGTTCCAAAAAAATCAAATTTATAAAATACCCAAATTTTAAAAAACCCTAAAATCAAAATTCTGAAAACTCAAAACCCCAAAAACCAAATTTCTAAAAAATATTAATTACCGTTGGTTTTATTTTGCATTAGTTGAGATATTGTATTTCTGATTGCGGTTTCTGCTAGGGGAAGCTCTTCTATATTGATTACGGACTTTTCTAAGGGGCAGATATCGGTATTAGTTCTATTTTTTATATTATCCACTAGATGGCTATACGAATATGGGATATTATATTTTTCTAAAACTAGGATAGCCGGCTTTGAAATTATTTTAGCAAAGACGCTTTTAACGTTATATCTGCACAAAAGCAGAGCAGCAGCTTTACCTATAATTTTATCTGCTACATCTGCATTATTTAGAAGTGAGGCATCATTATCTATGATAGAAATGATAGGCTTTACACCGATTGAGGAGTCTTTAACCACTATTTCGTTAGAATTAGATAGTACAAAAGACGCCTCATCATTTAAAATTATTTGGCTTATATCTTCCATTATTTAGCAGCAGTTTCCTTTTTTACAACAATACCTAAAACTGAAACATTAATCTTGCTAACAGTAAGGCTTGTCATACTTTCGACAGCGGTTTTTACAGCTGATTGAACTTGCTCTGCAACTTCAGGAATTTTAACTCCTGCGTTTAGGTTTAAAGAGATAGTAAGCTCAACAGAATCATCAACCATTTCTACTAATATTCCTTTTGAAAAAGGCTTTTTAGCGAAAATATCTCTAAAGTCAGTGGTGGAAACTCTGTTTGCAATTGAAGCTATTCCTTTAATGTCATGCATAGCACTATTAGCTATACCGATTATAACGTCTTCTGATATTACGATGCTCACATCGTCGTTGCTTTCTATTGTAATACTCATATTAAAATCGTTCCTTTCAATGTGTGATATATATATTATAACATTAGTTTTGTATTTTGCAATAGTTTTTTAACTATAAGCAGAAATTATTGAATTATTCTAACTAATATGCTATACTTTTATAAGTAGTATTTTAAAATCGTGTAAGTATAAGGTGGGAGTTTTAATATGAGTAAATTTGAATGGAATATTCTTAAAAGCGACCTTACAAAAGCAGAGGAAATTGCGACTAAATTTGATATCAGCAAAATATCAGCTGCGATACTTCTAAACAGAGGTATCACCGATTATAATGAAATTGCAAGCTTTCTAGATCCGTATTTATTTGTTCCTGAAAACCCTTTTTTACTGCACGATATGGACAAGGCTGTTTTAAGGATAAATAAGGCGATTGAAAATAACGAGAAAATAACGGTGTTTGGCGATTATGATGTCGATGGCATTACTTCTACTGCGCTTGTTTGTAGATATTTAAAATCCCGTGGTGTTACTGCCGATTTTTTCATTCCCGATAGATTTTCAGACGGATATGGACTTAATAGCAAGGCGCTTAAAGAGATAAAAGATAATGGCACAAGCCTTGTAATTACAGTCGATTGTGGCATTGTATCAACTTTGGAAGCTATCTATGCTAGTGAAATAGGGCTAGACCTTATTATCACCGACCACCATAAATGCAAAGAGGAAATTCCGTCTTGCGTGGCTGTTATAAACCCTCATTACAAAAAATCAAAGCTCAATTTTACAGAGATTGCAGGAGTGGGCGTTGCCTTTAAACTAATTTCAGCACTTGAGAGCAATACTCCATACCATAAATTATTAGTTTTGTATTCGGATTTAGTAGCACTAGGGACGATAGCGGATGTAATGCCGATAACAAATGAAAACAGAATAATAGTTACAGCAGGACTTCGCAAAATAACTAGAAAACGCTGTGTGTGCGGAATTACAGAGCTAATAGCTAGCTGTGTAAGTGATACTTCTAAAATTACAGTGTCAACTATTGCCTTTTCAGTTGCCCCAAGAATAAACGCTGCCGGAAGAATTGCAAAAGCCTCAAAAGCTGTCGAACTACTCCTCACTGACGATAATAAGCTAGCCTTAAATATCTCAGCGGAGCTATCAGAAAACAACGTTTCAAGACAAACAATAGAAAAAGATATGATGACGCAGGCAATTGACCTTGCAGAAAAAACAGTTTCAAAAGACGATTATGTAGTGGTACTTTCAAAAGAGGGCTGGCACCACGGAATACTTGGAATAGTAGCCTCAAAACTTTGTACTATTTATAAAATGCCGACTGTGTTAATTTCAACAAATGGTGAAGAGGGCAAAGGCTCGTCAAGAAGTAGCGGAACGTTTGATATCTATGCCGCTTTTACCGCAACCGAAAAGCATCTAATAGCCTTTGGTGGTCATAAAAAAGCCGCCGGACTTACGATAAAAACTAGCGAGATACCTGAGTTTAGAAAAGCTATCAACGATTATGCAAAAGAGCATTATAAAAAGCAAGAGCTAATACCACTTTTAAATATAGATTATGAGCTAAAAAACGAGGATATATCAGTCTTTACAGCAAATTCACTTTCAAAGCTAGAGCCGTTTGGAAATAAAAATGAACAGCCTTGTTTTTTGATAAAAGATCTGAAAATCAATCAGATTATCCCATTGTCATCCGCTAAGCACACTAAACTTTCATTAACAAAAGACGGTAGATTATGCACAGCACTTTTATTTGGAACGCCAACTAAAGAGTTTACCCCTTTAATAAATGACAAGATAGATATTGCCTGCAACCTTGATATAAACGAATTTCGTGGCGAAAAGACTATACAACTTAAAGTTTTGGACTATAAAAAGACGGAGGAATTTTAAATGGACGACCTATTCAATCGCTTATTAAATCAGATAAACGAAAACTTTTCAGAGCATGACATAAAAAAAATCAAGAAAGCCTATGCCTTAGCTTCAATGGCACACATTGACCAAGTGCGGGATAGTGGCGAGCCATATATAACCCACCCTGTCAATGTAGCCCTTATTCTATCAGACTTCGACCCTGATGCAAATACAATTGCTGCCGCTTTATTACACGATGTTGTAGAGGATACACCGATTGCATATCGTGATATAAAAAAAGAGTTTGGCGTAGAAGTTGCCGACCTTGTAGAGGGTGTTACAAAGCTAGGACTTATCGAGTACTCCTCTAAAGAAGAACAGCAGATAGAAAATATCCGCAAGATGATACTAGCCACCGCTAAAGATGTGCGAGTTCTTTTAATAAAACTTGCCGATCGACTACATAATATGCGTACAATTGGTGCTAGAGTGCAGAGCAAACGCCTTGCAACCTCCCTTGAAACAATGGAAGTGTATGCCCCTTTAGCGCATAGGTTAGGTATTCAAAAGATAAAGATAGAGCTTGAGGATTTAGCACTTTATCAGCTAGACCCTGTTGCTTATAATTAAATATAAACAACGCTAGATAGTAAGCTAAGCCAAAAAGAGGACCTTCTAGCCACCACAACCGCCAGCATTGAACAGCATTTAAAAGATGTTAATATTGAATATGTTATCGAAAGCAGATTTAAACAGATTTATAGCATCTATCGTAAAATGTATACCCAAAATCGTGAATTTGATGAGATTTACGATCTGTTTGCCCTTAGAATAATTGTAAATTCTGTGTCGGAATGTTACGCAGTGCTTGGTATAATCCACGATGAATTCCACCCAATCCCCGGTAGATTTAAAGACTACATCAGTACACCGAAACCCAACAAGTATCAGTCTTTGCATACAACTGTTATCGGAAAAGACGGTGTTCCTTTTGAAGTGCAAATAAGGACAGCCGAGATGCACCGCATAGCAGAGTACGGTATAGCTGCACACTGGAGATATAAAACAGGGATATTTGATAATGATATCAATGATGAAAAACTAGCGTGGATTCGTCAGCTTCTCGAGTTACAAAATGATGCGACTGAGCCTGAGGAGTTTATGCGTGCTTTAAAAATAGATATGTTTGCCGATGAAGTGTTTGTTTTTACACCAAATGGCGATATTATAAATCTGCCACTAGGCGCTACACCGATTGATTTTGCCTATTCTATCCATAGCGCAGTTGGTAATAAAATGACCGGTGCTAAGGTAAATGGCAAGATAGTAGAGCTTACATACGTTCTTAAAAATGGCGATCGCTGTGAGATTATAACAGCCTCCGGTGAACACTCACCAAATAGGGACTGGATAAAGCTTGCCAAAACAAGCGAGGCTCGTAATAAAATTCGTCAATGGTTTAAAAAAGAACGTCGTGAAGAAAATGTTGAAACCGGTTATCGTGAGCTTGAAAGCGAGCTAAAACGCAATAATATCCATTTTACTGAGCATGATAAATCCGAGATTTTAAAGCCTGTTTATGAGCGGTTATCTATGAGTAGCCTTGATGATTTTTATGCTGCAATTGGTTATGGCGGAATTTTTGTATCTAAAATAATGCCCCGTATGAGAGATGAGTATGCCAAAAGAGTTGCCGCCGAAACAGAAAATAAGGGCGACCCTTCGTTTATAAATAACAAGGAAATTCACACCTCTACAAATGGTATCACAGTTGAGGGGATAGATAATTGCCTTATTAAATTCTCACAATGTTGTACACCGGTGCCTGGTGATTTAGTAGTAGGTTTTATAACTAGAGGTTATGGCGTTTCTATCCATAAATCCGATTGCAAAAATCTGCAAAAGCTAATCGAGCTAGAGCCTGAGCGTATTGTAGATGTTAAGTGGGATACAAAACATATAGAGCAGTTTGACGCAATTGTAAATATTACAGCCCAGAACAGAATAGGTCTTGCAGCCGATATAACTTCAAATCTTGCCTCAATGCGGGTTATGATACGAAGTCTTAACGCTCGTGAGCTTACAAACGGAGATGCACTTATAACTGTTAATATAATCGTTCGAGATTTTGAGCATCTTAAAAGTGTTATAAATAAATTAGAAAAGATAAACGGTGTAGTTACCGTAACAAGATAGGAGATTTTTATGAAGATAAAAACATTAGTATCATCAAGAGGTGAAAATAATAGCTATATCGTGTCATCAGAGCAGAAAAACGCAGTTATAATCGACCCGTCGTTTGAATATAGTAAATTTTCCGATTATATCGATGAAAACGACCTTACCCTTAAATATATTCTACTAACCCACGGGCATTATGACCACATCTTTTCAGTGAAAAAGCTAAAAGAAAAATATGGTGCTTTGATTGTTATAAATAAAGAGGACGCAGATTTTCTTGTAAACCCCGAGTTGTCGCTTGTAAGCTCTATTATGGAAGAGGACATAATCTCTGTAAAAGCCGATATGCTACTTAGTGATATGGATACTATAAGTCTTGACGAACTTTGTTTTACCTTTATGCACACACCAGGGCATACGCCGGGTGGAAGCTGTATTTTACTTGATGATATTATGTTTTCAGGGGATACTATCTTTAAAGGAACAGTTGGTAGATGTGACCTTATAGGCGGTAATTTTGAAGTGCTGCTAAGCTCCATTCGTACAAAAATCATTCCACTAAAAGTAAACTATAAAATTTTACCGGGACATTCGGCGGCTACCGATTTAGAAACTGAAAAGCTAATGAATGAGTATTTTTCGATATGCTACTAGAACTTGTAGGGCATAATCTTCGCTATGAAGTCGAGAGTGTGTGCGATGTGTTCTTCCCGGGATTTAGAAAAAGAGAAATTTCTCTTTCGGTTGTAAGTGAATATAAACTAACTAAAAAACAGTGTTGCACTACTACTATCACCTTTAATGACGAGAAAAAAACAGTCAGCTGTGAAACCTCAAAGCTTGATTTTTATAGCAAAAAGATGCTTGTAAAACGCACATTTTACCTTGCAGCCTCTAAGCTTTTAGACTTCTACCCACCGTGGGGAATTATTACCGGAATTCGTCCTAGTAAGCTAGTGATACCCCTTTTAAAAGAGGGCAAGAGCCACCTTGAAATATCTAAAATACTTAAAGATGAATATTATGTATCAGATAAAAATATACTAAATACAATCAAGTGTGCAGAGTATACAGTTTTAGCAAAAAATCAGATGACAGATGATGATGTTAGCATTTATATAGCCATTCCATACTGCCCTAGTCGGTGTAACTATTGCTCTTTTGTGTCAATGTCGGTAGAGCGTGAGCTAGAGCTTATCCCTACCTATCTTGAGGATTTGTATAAAGAACTATATAGTATGGCAAAGCTAATTTCAGATAAAAACCTTAAAATTTCT
>JAVVYT010000088.1:0-6233 GCA_036650995.1 Clostridia bacterium
TTATCCCATGAATTAGCGGTGTAAACTGATTCTGATTTATTAAATGCGTTATTTATAACACTAGATAGTGCTGGAGATGGGTCAGGTGTTGCGGTAGCTTTTGTACCGAATGCATTGATGTTTTTGATGTTTAAACCTGAACGTTTTCCTCTATCATTTAATTTAAGAGTAATTCTCATACGAGTAGCTTTTACTGGAGTGTCTAGTTTCTTTGTAATTCTACTGTAATAATATGTAGGACCATCATTTCTTTCAGGAGCAGCACTTACTACAACTCTATAAGGATTTGCATTATCTGCAAGCTCAATAACAGCTGTGTTCATACCCTCAGGCCAAACATAACGATCAGCTTTAGGACCTCTAAATTCAGTAATGTTTACAAATTCAACCATTGTAGGTTCTTTAAATACAATCTCTGCTGTAACCTCTTGTAACTGTCCTGAAGAGTTTATCTGCCAACGTTCCATATTATTATCGGTATTCGTTGGTGAAATTGCACCCGGAGCTGCAGCTTGGTCATAAGCTGTTGTAATTTGTGAGCCTATTGCAAAGTCGGTAGTTCCAGCAGCTGGTGTAGCATTTGGAGTAGATACGATTTCTGCTGCTGTTGGAGGAGCAAGGTCTATTACTGGTTTGTATTCAGGTATAGGATCTGGCTCAGGGTCAGGTGTAGGGTCAGGGTCCGGTGTAGGATCGGGATCAGGATCCGGTGTTGGATCAGGATCGGGAGTTGGTGTTGGGTCTGGATCCGGTGTTGGAGTAGGATCAGGATCTGGAGTTGGTTTTATATCAGGATTAGGATCGGGTTTTACATCAGGATCCGGTGTTATAACATCAGGTTTATTGATTTCTGAGCCCTGATTATTGTTATTGTTATTATTATTGTTTGTATTGCTATCCATATTTGTGCCTCCGTTTGGCTTATTAGGCTTGTTTGGAGTTGTTGTGTTTCCTCCAGGAGCCGGGGTATTGGTAGGCGGTGGATTGTTTTGATTATTAGGGTTGTTAGGATTTTTAGGTGGCTGAAGTTTGTCAGAGTTTGCAGGAGGATTTACATCGCTTCCGCTAGATACTGTTCTGTCTTCTCCTGTTGAAATGTTAAAAACAAGAACTACTGTCGCAACAGCAACAACAAGAAAACTAAGAGCTGCAATGATAATGCGTGATGTTGGAGAAACTTTCATATTTTATGACCCCTTTTTTAAATTATTTTTTCTTACGTTTACTACGCTTATGATACTATGTTTTATAGACTATATAAAGAAAGAACGTTTGTCAATATATTTATAATAATTATCCTTTAAAATCAGCAAGATTGTATAAACGTACATAAAACATTAAATAATATATACAATAGATACAATGAAAAACGTCTTAAATTAGAGGTAAAAAGGGTAAAAAAATAGCTATTAAATTGACAACTATTTTAAGGCTTTTTAAAGTTTGCTAAATTACAAAAAACTATCACCGCACATTGAATTTAAAGGGTTTTTGCGTTATTCAAAATGCGAATTTTTCAAGTGTTTTTGCTGAAAATTTACATTTGAAATTTCCTCTTTCACACAATTTCAAAATAGAGAATTTTTCAATTCTTTTAATTTTTGCGATGGGATAAAAATAATTGGTTTTATGACATTTATATCAAAAAAAATAATGCCGCAAGAAAGCGACATTATTCATTAAATATTTATTGCTAGAATTATATTAAATAGTAGAATTTACATTAAAGATTTATATAATTCAAGAATTTCAGCTGGGCTTGTGTCACGTGGGTTACCAGGTCTGCAAGCATCAGCAAAAGCAGATTCTGAAAGTGCTACTAAATCCTCTTCACGAACGCCAATTTCTTTAAGTGATTGAGGGATATTAACATCTTTAGAAAGTGAGATTACAGCATCGATAGCAGCTGCACGGTACTCTTCTTGTGACATATTTTCAGTGTCTTTAACTCCCATAGCTTTTGCAATATCTCTGTACTTATCGCCTGTATTTGGAGCATTGTATTTCATAACTGTTGGTAATATAACAGCATTTGCAACACCGTGAGGCGTATCATAGAAAGCACCTAGAGGGTGAGCCATTGAGTGAACAATACCAAGACCTACGTTTGAAAAGCCCATACCTGCAATATACTGACCTAGTCCCATTTCTTCACGAGCAGCAGGGGAAGCAGAATTTACAGATTCACGTAAGCTACTTGAAATAATTTCAATTGCTTTAAGATGAAGAGCATCGGTAAGAGCCCAAGCACCTTTAGTAATGTAACCTTCAATTGCGTGAGTTAATGCGTCCATACCAGTAGAAGCTGCAAGAGCTTTTGGCATTGATGCCATAAGATCAGAATCTACAATTGCTACAACTGGAATATCATGAGGGTCAACACATACGAATTTTCTTGTTTTCTCTTCGTCTGTAATTACATAGTTAATTGTAACTTCAGCGGCAGTACCAGCGGTTGTTGCTACTGCAAAGATTGGAATTGCTTTATTTTTAGTATCAGCAACACCTTCAAGTGAAACTACATCTGAAAATTCAGGATTAGCTATGATTGTTGAAATAGCTTTTGCTGTATCGATAGGTGATCCGCCACCAACAGCTACAAAGAAATCTGCACCAGATTCTTTATACTTTTCTACGCCGTCTTTAACAACAGCTACGGTAGGGTTTGGTTTTACTTCGTCATATACAAAGTATGGAATTTTCGCATCTTCAAGTACTTTAATAACTTGTGGTGCTACATCAAACTTCATAAGGTCCTTATCTGTAACGATAAATGCTTTCTTAAAGCCACGTGCAATTGCCTCAGTTGCAACTGCCTCTCTTGCGCCAGATCCGAAATAAGATGTTTCATTTAAAATCATTCTATTTGCCATTTTTATAATTCCTCCATTTTTTTATTTATAGTTTTTGTTTTTCTAAGATAATGTTATCATAATAATATTAACTTTTCAACCGATAAATAGAAAAATATATGAATTTTTTGTTAACAAATATAAACTAAGCTTAATAATAAAGAGCTTAATACAAAAAATCGCCTGTTTTAAAGATTAGTATAGGATAAATTCAAATTAAAAATACTTGTTTTAGAGATTAATATAGGGTAAATAAAAACAATAGGTAAATTAAAAATAAGGGGAAAGTTAAAATAAAAAATATTTGTGTTTTTGCTATAAATCCTTTTGCTTTATTTCGGTATCTTTATAGTAGTGGGATAAAATTTCTTTGTAAGTAGCACCGCTTTCAGCCATTTTTATAGCGCCGGCTTGGCTTAATCCTACATTATGCCCATATCCTTTTATCGAGAATGTGTAGTTTTTCTTGTCGGATTTTACGGTAAAGGCATTAGACCGTAGCGAAAAAGCCATTCTAAACTCATTACCCGATATCGTTTCACTTCCTATAATGATATTTGAAACACAACCTGAATTTAAAATTTCCATTTCTGCAAATGCGTCATCAGTGTCTTTTAAATTTATCTTTTCATTTAACTCGTGGATTTTTTCGTGAACTTTGTCTTTTGAAAGTTTTACAGTGGATAGATAGCCTACCGAAGTTTCATCTTCTGCACTATCAACACTTTGAAGATACGGTAAATCCTCTCCAAACACATTAAGACAACTTTCGGTTTTCCCGGGAGATATAGCAAAGAAGATAGAGTTTATTGGTTTGTCATTATAACAGATTGATTCTAATTGAACGGATTTTGTAATATCAACTAGTTTATTATAATTTAAGTTATACCCCTCTTGCCCCCATTTATTATAGATTTCATCTTTAGTTAAATAAAGTAGACAATGGGACGGGTCGGCACAAATATCAGCATTATTATGAGCTTTTTTATACCCTGCGTTTTCTTTTCTATACAATAAAAGAGTGTAGATAGAAACAGCTTGTGCTTTTATCGCCTCTTTTGGTGCTGTGGGGGATATTTCGCCGGCAAGAGCACCTACAATAAATTCGTTTAGAGGGACATTTATTATGGTGTTGTTTTTTAAAACTTTTACTGTTTGTTCATCTTTTGCAGTATTGAATGTTGAAACTTGTAAAAATTGCATATCGTTTTTAGTACACAAAACTAAGATAAATGGCACTAATACAATGATTGCAAACAACAAGCTAGAACTTATCAGAATTTTTTTCAAGTAGAATAACCTCTCTTTTTGAATTATTTTTTATTTATATATTCATTTTGTGTTGACATTTGCAATATTTTGAATTATTATATAGGTACAATATATATAAAGGAATGAAGATACTATGTATACATATTCAGAGCATGAGGAATATATTAATAATCAGGCAGATAAATTTTCTAACCAAAACTCAATTAATCCAGAGTTATTTAAAAAGTATAAGGTAAAAAAAGGGCTAAGAAATGAAGATGGCACTGGTGTCGTTGCAGGACTTACTCAGATCTGTAATGTTCACGGATATCTTGTAAATGAGGGCGAGCGGATGCCGGTTGACGGTGAGCTTATCTATCGTGGAATAAATGTTAAAGATATCATAAATGGCTGTAACGAAGAAAATAGATTTGGTTTTGAAGAAACAACATATCTTCTTTTATTTGGTAAATTACCTACTAAAAATGAGCTTGAGGAGTTTACAGGTATTATTTCTGAAAGTAGAAACCTCCCCGGTGATTTTGTGGAGGATATGATATTAAATGCTCCGTCTAAGGATATTATGAATAGTATGTCACGCAGTGTTTTAGGGCTTTATTGTTATGATGATAAAGCGGATATTCTTTCAGTACAAAATCAAATTCGTCAGAGTTTACAGCTAATAGCTAGATTTCCAAGTTTAGCGGTTAATGCGTATCAGGTAAAAAGAAGATATTTTGATAATGAAAGTTTGTTTTTCCATTTTCCAAGTGATAGATTATCAACAGCTGAAAACTTTTTAATGACCCTTCGTCCCGATAAAAAGTTTACTCACGAAGAGGCAAGGATATTAGATACTTTTCTAGTACTTCACGCAGAACATGGTGGAGGAAATAACTCTACTTTTACAACTAGAGTATTAAGTTCATCAGGAACAGATATCTACTCTGCTATCTCAGGAGCATTAGGCTCATTAAAAGGCGGAAAGCATGGCGGTGCTAATACTAAAGTTGTGCAGATGTTTGAGCATATTAAAAACGATGTTGAAGATATAAATAGCGATGAGCAGGTAGCTCTTTATATAGAAAAAATTCTACAAAAAAAAGTAGCGGACAAAAGCGGTCTTGTATATGGTATGGGACACGCTATCTATACAGCATCGGACCCACGTGCTATAATACTTAAAGAATGTGCTAGAAAACTCGCAGTTTTAAATAATACAAGCGAAGAGTTTGAGCTAATAGATAGAGTTGAAAGATTAACACCAGGTATTTTCAATGCTCTTAGAGGGGAAAATAAAGTATTCTCAGCAAATGTTGATATGTACTCAGGTTTTGTACTTAAAATGCTTAAAATTCCACAAGAGTTATTTACACCACTTTTTGCAATTTCAAGAGTATCAGGTTGGTGTGCACATAGATTAGAAGAAATTACAACAAATAATAAGATTATAAGACCGGCATATAAAGCAATTTCAAAATCAAAAGGTTATGTAAAAATGACCGATAGATAACTAAAAGTTAAAAAGAGATGCTATTTTAAAGATAGTATCTCTTTTTTGTTATTAAAAAAATAAAAAATACTAGCTTTTTTAAAAAAAATATGTTATTATCATAAAGTATCTATAATGATATTTTGAGAGGAATGACGATTTTTATGGCTAAAAAAGATAAAAAAATTAAGACCAAAACCAAAACCAATAAAATCGATAATGGTAAGATTAAAGTTTATGTTATTTCACTTGCTATATCCGTTTTTGTTTTATTGGCTATCGGTTTTTTAATATTTGCTTTTGGTAAAAATCCAGAAGCCGCATTAAATGAAATTTCAAAAGGAAATGCTTTTTACGAGGAGGGTAACTATCAAAGTGCTTATTCTAGTTTTAGAAAAGCTATGTTTTTTGATAGAACTAATAGAGATGCTATTCTTTTATCCGCTAAAAGTGCAGAGGCCTTAAATAATAACGATACCGCTGCTAATATTATATTAAAAGGTATTAAAAACTACCCTGGATATTATGATTTTTATCAGTTTTTAATAGCACATTATGTCAAGACCGACAATACGCAAGCGGCAATTGATTTTATGACAGGAATAAAGTCCACCGCTGTTTTGATGAATTTAAAAGAG
>JAVVYT010000089.1:0-1654 GCA_036650995.1 Clostridia bacterium
ATGTTCTGCTCTGCACCATAGTGCCAGCCTTTGTAATATCAACAATAGAAAGATAAGCACCTGCAACGGAGGTTTCTTTTAATAGTACAATAAATTCATTGCCAAGAGCCGGTAGGATGTTTTTAATAGCTTGAGGCATTACAATATAACGCATAGTAGTGCCTTGTGAAAGACCTAGTGACCTGCCTGCCTCTGCTTGCCCTTTGTCTATTGACATAATACCAGCACGCACAATTTCTGATACATAGGCACCTGAATTAAGTCCGAATGTAATAATAGCAGCCGGTAGTGGATTTTTAATACTACCAAAGATTATGAAATACATTATAAGTAGCTGAACTAATACCGGTGTACCACGAATAACTGTAAGGTAAAGACTTGTAAATTTATTTAAAATTTTAAGCTTTCCTGTTTGTAGTGTGTAGATTTTTGAAACAGCAACAAGCATTCCAATGAAAATACCAATCATTGTAGCAAAAAAAGTAATGAGTAGAGTGTTTCCAAGACCTTCAATGAATGAAAGATAACGATTATCTACAATGAAGGTGATATTAAAGCTATTTACTAAGTTGTCTATTATATTTTGTAAAAAAATAGGCATTTAAAGCTCCATTTCTCTGACAGTTTAAAGTTAAAAAAAATCAAAGCCATTTCTGCCAGAAAAATGGCTTTGAAAATAAGTTTTTATTTATTATTTGCTATTAATTAGCAGCCTCGTTTGAACGATTGATGATAAAGTCTGAAATTTTACCGCTTGTTTTAAGCTCTTTTATAACTTTGTTTATTTCGTCTAAAAGTGGTTTGTTGCCTTTTGCAACTGCTATTGCATAGCTCTCTGTTTTAATACTGCCATCAGCTAAGGTTAATTCACGAGTAGCTAGTCCTGAATTTGCTTTTACTATGTTTGTAGCAGGAAGTTTATCAATGATTACAGCATCTATTCTGCCATTTAAAAGGTCCATAGCAGCTAGAAGTGCACTGTTAAATCTTTGAACACTAGCGCCTGTATCTTGAAGAGCACCTTTAACAGGTTGACCTTTATCGTCTTTTGTACCATCTATTTCATCAGATGCTAAAAAATCACCAGTAGTACCAGTTTGAACACCGATTTTTTTGCCGGCTAAATCTTTAATGTTGCTTATATCAGTGCCTTGCTTTGTAATGATATATTGAGTTGAAGTTGTGTATTCGTCAGAAAAATCAACGCTTTTTTTACGTTCGTCGGTAATTGTCATACCAGCTGCCGCAAAATCGCCTTTGCCTGTTTTGATGCCTGTGATGATAGACTCAAACTTAACGTTTTGAACATCAAGCTTTACTCCAAGAGATGCTGCAATTTCATTTGCAATGTCAACATCAACACCGGTAACCTCGCTACCAACCATATATTCAAATGGTGCAAACTCAGCATTTGTATACATAACTATTTTGCCGTCTTTTTTGATTTGCTCAATACTTTTTGTACCACTACATGAAGTGAAACACATAAGTGCTGCAGCTGCTGCGGTAATGACACATAAGATTTTTTTGATTTTCATAATTATATTCCTCTGTTTCTTTTAATTTTCTATAATTATACATTCAAATGCACAATTATGCAATACCTATTCTCAAATAATTAAAAAAATCCTTGAAGTTATTCACTTTTCAAGGA
>JAVVYT010000089.1:1754-6229 GCA_036650995.1 Clostridia bacterium
AAGGTACAAGGTTTATCGGTGATAGAGCCATCAGGGTGAAGTTCTATGATACGATTTGCGATAGTTTGGATAAACTGATGATCGTGAGAGGTGAAAATTACATTGCCTTTAAAGTCAATAAGTCCGTTATTTACAGCGGTAATTGATTCAAGGTCAAGGTGGTTTGTAGGCTGGTCAAGCACTAAAACGTTAGCACCGGACAGCATCATTCGAGATAACATACAACGCACCTTTTCTCCACCTGATAGAACTTTAACAGGTTTTAAAACATCATCACCGGAAAAAAGCATTCTGCCTAAAAATCCACGAAGATATGCTAAATCATTTTCAGGTGTGTACTGAGAAAGCCAGTCTAATAAAGAAAGAGGGGAGCCATCAAAAAACTCTGCGTTATCTTTAGGAAAGTACGAGCAAGAGGCACTAACTCCCCATTTAACAACACCACTATCAGGCTCTGTATCTAAAGAAATAAGCTTTATAAATTCAGTTACAGCAATATCATCATCAGATATTATAGCTATTTTATCATTTTTGCCAACGGTGAAAGATACGTTATTTAGGATAACTTTTCCGTCTGCTGTTTTTGAAACGTCTTTAAAAGAAAGGATATCTTTACCTACTTCACGATCGGCTTTAAATCCAACAAAAGGATAGCGACGAGAGGAGGCAGGCATATCATCAAGCGACATATTCTCAAGGATTTTTCTTCTTGAAGAGGCTTGACGAGATTTAGATTTATTAGCAGAAAATCTAGTGATAAAAGCTTGTAGCTCTTTTGCCTTTTCTTCGGCTTTTTTGTTTTGGTCACGGAGTAAGGACTGCATCATATTACTTGAATCGTACCAAAAATCATAGTTACCAACATACATTTTAATCTTGTTAAAGTCAATATCTACTATATGTGTACAAACGTTATTTAAAAAATGCCTATCATGGGATACAACAATTACAGTACCCTCATAGTCCATAAGAAAATCTTCAAGCCAGTTTATAGCGCCAATATCAAGATGGTTTGTAGGCTCATCTAGAATAATTACGTTTGGTGAGCCAAAAAGTGCTCTAGCTAGTAATACCTTGATTTTATCTTTAGCGGAAAGGGTAGACATAAGCTCTGCTGTATCTAAATTTCTAAGTCCTAAACCATTAAGTAGCATAGAAATTTCAGATTCAGCCTCCCAACCGTTCATTTCTGCAAACTCGCCCTCAAGCTCTGCTGCTAATATTCCGTCCTCATCTGAAAAATCGGGTTTTTCGTAAAGGGCATCTTTTTGTGTTTTTATAGCATAAAGTCGCTCATTTCCCATAATTACAGTGTCTACAATTGAGTAATCGTCAAATTTGTATTGATTTTGTTCAAGTGAAGAAATACGCACATCTTTAGGTACTATAACCTCGCCAGTGTAGTTGTCAATCTCGCCTGTTAAAACTTTTATAAAGGTGGATTTCCCGGCACCATTAGCACCAATTACACCATAACAGTTTCCTGGTAGAAACTTTAAATCAACTAGTTTGAAAAGGGGTACTCCGCCAAATTGCAGGCTTAAATTAGATACAGTTATCATTTTTATTGTTACCTTTCTGTTAGAAAAAAATTATTATAATGCAAGACTTGATGCGTCCCAAATATCGTCTGTGCAACTAGTGTAAAATTCGTTGTCATGGCTAACGAGTAAAACAGTGCCTTTAAATGCCATTATCGCTTGCTTTAGCTCCTCTTTAGCTACAACGTCAAGATGATTTGTAGGCTCATCTAATACTAAAAGATTAATCTCTTTTAGCATAAGCTTGCAAAGTCGAACTTTAGCAGCCTCACCACCTGATAATACTTTCACTAGAGAGTCAATATGCTGATTTGTAAGTCCGCATTTAGCTAACGCACCACAAACTTCGCCATGCGTCATAGAGGGGTATAAATCCCATATTTCGTTGAAAGCTGTTTTGTTGCCACCGTCTTGCTCTTGCTCAAAATATCCGATTTTTAAAAATTCATCGTGAATTACTTCGCCGGAAATTGGTGGGATAATTCCTAATAGAGTTTTTAAAAGGGTGGATTTTCCAAGCCCGTTTACACCAAAAATTGCAATTTTCGAGTTGCGTTCTATTTTAAAATTTAAAGTGTGAGTGAGCGGTGTTTTGTAGCCTATTACAAGGTCACGAGCCTCTATTACTACTCTGCCCGGTGTTCTAGCCGGTTTAAATTTAAAGATAGGTTTTATTTTATTTTTGTCTAGCTCTATTACATCGATTTTCTCAAGCTCTTTTTGTCTGCTACGTGCAAGGCTAGCGGTTGAGGCACGAGCTTTGTTTTTAGCGATAAACGTTTCAAGGGTTGCTATTTGCTTTTGTTGACGTTCGTATGCCTGCTCTTGCTGTTTCTTTTTGAGGGCATACATCTCTAAAAACTTATCATAGTTGCCTGAATATCGTGTAAGGGAGGCGTTTTCAACATGGAAAATTACATTTACAACTTCATTTAAAAAGCTCATATCGTGTGATACTAGAATAAAAGCTTTGTCATATTTAAGTAAAAAATCGTGTAGCCATTTAATATGATTTTCGTCTAAAAAGTTTGTCGGCTCATCTAGCACTAAAATCATAGGATTTTGAAGAAGTAGCTTTGCTAAAAGGACTTTAGCACGTTGCCCACCACTCAAATTTGTAACGTCTTTGTCTAGCCCTATCTCGCCAAGCCCAAGTCCATTTGCGTACTCGGTTATTTTAGCCTCTATCATATAAAAACCGTTATGCTCTAAATTTTCTCCGATTTCGGCAACATCGTCTAACATTTTTTGAAGTTCGTTTTCAGGAACATCACCCATACTATCGTAGATTTTTAGCATTTCCTTTTCAAGCTCATACATTTGGCTGAAAGCTTCACGCAAAACCTCTCTTATGGTTTTTCCTTTGGTAAGATTTGTGTATTGGTCAAGATATCCGATAGTTACACGATTACACCAGGTAATAGTGCCACTATCCGGCTCTTCACTACCGGTAATTACATTTAAAAAGGTGGATTTTCCCTCGCCGTTTGCACCGACAAGTCCAATGTGTTCACCTTTTAGTAGTCTAAATGATGCGTTTTCTAATATTTTTCGAGAACCAAAACTTATGCTTAAATTCTCAACGTTTAGTATACTCATATTTCCTCATTATTTCTTTTTAGAATTTCGTTTTTATAAATCTGATTTTTGCCATCGCTAATTATTATATCAAAGCTCTGCTAATAAATCAAGGTTTTATAGGCTAAATCTGTTAAATGGTTTTTGCTAGCTATTTAATAGTTATTTATAGAAAATTTAGGCTATTTTGAAATTGCAAATTCAATCTGCCCCATTGATACATCAACAGCGTTACAGATAACCTTTACAGAATCACCGATTGAATATTTATTTTTATGCTTTTCACCACGAAGGGACATAGTATTTGCATCGAAAACATAGTAGTCATCTGAAATATCAGAGATATGAACAAGCCCTTCAATGGTATTTGTAAGCTCTGCGAAAAAGCCGAAGTTTGTAACTGAAGATATTATTGCATCAAACTTTTCACCGATGTGGCCTTCCATATATATAGCCTTGTACATATCCTCAATTGCTCGCTCTGCATTGGTGGCATTTATCTCACGATCGGTAGACTGCTTAGCGGCAAAAGATGTGGACTTTTCAAGTTTTGCTAGAAGTTTATCGTTTATCTCACCGTCTAAAATAGACTTTATAATGCGGTGGCAGATAAGGTCGGGATATCTTCTAATTGGACTTGTAAAATGGCAGTACTTGTCTAAACAAAGACCAAAATGCCCTGTGCAGTTATTGGAGTACGCTGCTCTTTGCATACTTCTAAGTGCTAAAATTGAGATTATATCACAGTATGGCGTGTCTTTGAAATGCGTTATTATTCGCTGAATATTAAGAGAATTATTAAGGGATAGCTTGCCTTTATAGGTGTAGCCTAGACCCTTTGCAACGGTAAAGAGATTACGGATTTTCTCGTTATCAGGCTCGTCGTGAACTCTGTATACATAAGGGATATTTTGCCAAAACACAAAGGTAGCGGTCGCCTCATTTGCTAAAAGCATAAACTCTTCTATCATACGTTGGCTGTCGCCCCTTGAATATGGAACAATAGAGGAAATAGTGCCTTCTTTATTGAGGATAATTTTACATTCTTTTTCGGCAAAGTCGATTGCCCCACGTGAAAAGCGACGTTTGGTAAGCTTTTTTGCAAGCTCATTCATTAAAAAGATGTTATCTATTAAATCTTTGTGTAAAGAAAGAACTTCTTCTGAGGCTGTGCCTTCCAAAATTGCATTGATGTCGGTATAGTTGCATTTTTTTACACTTCTAATTACAGATTTTTTTATTTCACTGTCTAAAACTGCGCCCTCTTTATTAAGATGTATCATTGCAGATAGAGTAAGGCGGTCCTCGTTTTCATTAAATGAACAGATGCCATTTGAAAGATCTTTAGGTAGCATA
>JAVVYT010000090.1:0-4122 GCA_036650995.1 Clostridia bacterium
TAAACACTATATTTTTTATCTTTTTAAATTTTCTCTTTTGAATTTATAAACACTATATTTTATATTTTCTCTTTTTGAATTTATAAATTTATTTATAGAAACCTTTTTATATTTTTAATTTTCTCTTTTTATTTATAGAAACTTTTTATATTTTAAATTTCTTTTTTTATAAGTAGTATATTTTTAACTTATCTCTCTATTTTGCATTGCAATGCCTGTTCCTTTAACCACGCACTCAATAGGGTCTTTAGCCACCACGACGGGTATTCCGATTTTATCTGAAATTAGCTCTGCAAAGCCATAGATTAATGCACCGCCACCTGTTAAAACTATGCCATTTTCTGAAATGTCGCCGACAAGTTCGGGAGGGGTATCTGAAAGCATTATATGAATTGCATCGATAATTTCGGATATCGGCTCTTTTAATGCGTGATAGATATCATCAGAATTTACAACAACTACCATTGGAAGTCCAGTATCTAGGTTTCTACCTTTAATATCCATTTCTATTGCGGTGTCAAACGGGACTAGACAACCGATTTTAATTTTTACCTCTTCAGCAGTCGGCTCACCGATTAGGATATTATAGGTTTTACGGATATATTTTATAATAGCCTCATCGAATTTATCGCCTGCAACTTTAATGGATTTAGCTTTAACAATTGAGCCAAACGAGATTACAGCTACATCAGTAGTGCCACCGCCAACATCTACAATCATACTACCCATTGGTTTTTTAATATCAATACCGGCGCCCATAGCCGCCGCCCTTGGCTCTTCTATAAGCTCCACAAACTTAGCCCCTGCCTCATATGCTGCCTCACGGACTGCTCTATCTTCAACTTCTGATATAGTGCTTGGAATACATACCATTACACGAGGTTTAAAGATAGTTTTTCCACAAACTTTGCGAAGTAGAAACTTTAGCATTTTAGCGGTCGCCTCATAGTTTGAGATAACGCCATCTTTAAGGGGTCTTATCGTTTCGATATTACTCGGGGTACGCCCTATCATCTTTTCCGCAAGGTTTCCGACATAGACAACTTTTTTGGTGGATTTTTCGATAGCTACAACAGAGGGTTCACGAAGAACAATGCCTTTACCTTTTACGTAAATTAGCACTGTTGCTGTTCCTAAATCTATCCCTATCTCTTGTCCAAACATAATTTATCTCATTTCTTTTGCTTTTTAAATATATTATAGCTTTTTATATTGTGATTTTCAAGTGGTTTTTATCTATTGCTCTAAATCCTCTATTTTTAGCTGATTACTCTCTTCTAGAAGTCTACAAAGCTCTTTATCATCACCGCTAGAAACCGCATTTTTTATCTGCTCTAGATTTGAAATGAAATTATCTATCTCATGCACTAATGGCTCTTTATTACAAAGAAATAGCTCTGTCCACATTTTGCTATTAAGTTTCGCTACACGAGTTAAATCGGCATAGCTACCTGCTGAAAAGCCTGTTCTATCTTTAAAAGTATCGTTTAAAATATACGCCGCTGATACTGCGTGCGCTAGTTGTGAGGTGTATGCTATCACCTGGTCGTGCTTTTCGGGTGTTGTTACTGTTATATCACGAAGTCCAAGTGCCATTACTAAATTTGTTACCTTTAAAACAACATTTTCTGATACGTCAATTGGTGTTAAAACAAAGTACGCACCTCTGAAAAGGCGAGTTCTACTAAACTTATAGCCACTATTTTCACCGCCTGCCATAGGGTGACCGCCAACAAAGTTAATGCCTTTTGTATTTATCTTATCTACAATCTCTTTTTTTACACCACAGCAGTCAATAACAATTGTATCTTCACCAAAATTATCGTGGTTTTGGTTAATGAAATCTATCGTGTCGTGAGGGTAAAGACAAACAAAGACAAAGTCCATATTACACAGCTCTTCTACTGGAAGCTCATATTCGATAAACTCTTTTTTTAAAGCCTCTTCAATAACCTCTTTATCCTTTTCTATTCCATAACATAAAAACTTAGTATTTTTCTTAATCGCTTTACAAATAGAGCCACCAATATGCCCAAGTCCAACTATTGCTATTCTATAATTTTTCATTTTTACTCAATCCTTCTTATTTTTTTTGTGGGAAGTTATCGGTTTTTTCGATAGTTCCGTCCTCTTTCACCCACAGCACTTTTACGGTGGTGAAATGCTTTAATAGTTCTTTGCCCTCTTCTATCGATAAATTAAAGAGTGCAGTTGAAAAGTTATCTGATAAAACGCTACTCGGTGACAACACACTTATTGATTTATAATAGTTTTCAGGGAACAGGGTTTTTGGATTTATAATATGATGATAGGTTTTATCTCCGACGGTGTAAAATCTTTGATAGCTACCTGATGTAACTAACGACTCGCTCGATAATTCTACATTATATATTGAAGTTTCTTTAGCCTTAGTATCTGGATTTTGGATACCAACTTTAAAAGGTGAGCCATTTTCATCTACACCTCTAGCTACGACATTGCCACCTAGATTAATAACAAAATTTTCAACTCCGGTAGCTGAAACTGCCGCCGCTATTTGGTCTGCCACATAGCCTTTAGCAATTGCTCCGACATCAAGCGACATCTCGCTATCTTGTAGCTGAACTGTATTGTTATCTAGATCCACAATGACTTTAGAAATATCGGTATGCACTGCCGCCTTTTCTAGCTCTTCTTTAGTTGGCACAGCGGCTAAAGTTTGGTCTTTTATAGCATTGTCATGATACTCTTTCCATATTTTAAGAACACTTCCAAGGGCAATATTAACACTACCATTTGTAGCACTACTAGCCCAAACGCCATAATCGATAAGGGAAGCTAGCTTTTCGTCCACCTTTACAACTTCGCCCTTAGCGTCGTTTACCGACTTTAGATTAACAATTCCGTCATAGCTATTATAGATATCAAACAGTTTATTAAAACTCTCAAGCTTTGATTTTACTAAGTCGCTTGCTCTTTCAAAGGTTGCTTTATCATCGGTAATTGCTGTAAATGTTGTAACAGTATCAAAAGTACCGCTTAAAGTAGAGGTGTGCTTTTTACTACCAGAGCAGGAGGTAAAGGTAAATAGAGTTGCGAAAATCAGTAGTACGCTGATGGCTTTTTTCATTTTAGTAGCTCCTTTATTTTTAAGTTTTTATTTATTTGGTTTAGAATAGTCGCTGTTATTGTTCCGCTTACAATGCCAAAGATTACAAGAACAGGGGTATAGAAGATAAAATAGAAGTTTTGCATTATAATCATTATTGCCACAATTTGAAAGAAATTATGCGTTATAGCGCCTAGTACGCTAAGAAGGAAAATGGATATTTTATCTTTAAAAATTGCAATGAGAATTATCATTAAAACTGCCGACACTACTCCACCGCAAAGGCTCAGCACTGCCGCTACAAAGCCACGCATTAAAAAGACAAAAAACGATTTTAAAACTGCTATAAAAATAGCTAACGTGCTATCAAGATAGAATATGCAAAACATAACAATGATATTTGAAAGCCCAAGTCTTAGTCCCGGAACACCGATAATTACAGGTGGTAGCATATTTTCAACAAGGCTTAAAACAAGGGTAATTGCAAAGAGTACTGCTGTTAAGGTGATTTTAAAAGTGGCGGATTTTGCCTTTAATCTACTATTTTTCATTGTCCCACCAAAACATCTACATCATCGGGATTTTTATTATTAGATGTGATAACGAGAAAAAGTTTATTCGGAATACAAGCCGCAGTTTGCCCAGCTTTTGATAACATTCCACTATTAACGCAGATTTTATCGGGGCAATTTGACTCTAAAAATCCAATAGTATCGTCTTTTTTATAAAACGTAACATTTGAATTTTTATCTAGTTTAAAATATTCCTCTCCTTTTACTGATAAGTCCACTGTTTTGACTAGTGTATCCGAAAGATAGATTTTCGCTACTTTCCCACTACTTGGAAATATATACACTGCCACAATGCAAAGCACTGCTATTATCATCAGAGGAATTATAAGATAAAAATCTTTTTTATTTATAAATTTCAATGCTTTAGCCTTTCCTTTACTAGGTTTTAATAAATTATACAATGTACGGGGGAAATTGTCAAACTGTAATAAAAAATGTTTTTAAATTATATAATAAAAATGT
>JAVVYT010000090.1:4222-6222 GCA_036650995.1 Clostridia bacterium
AAAAAAGGGCGGTGATGAAAGTTGACAAGAAACTCCTATATAAAAAAGAA
The DNA here is from genome assembly GCA_036650995.1 of Clostridia bacterium. GTDB lineage: Bacteria > Bacillota > Clostridia > Oscillospirales > SIG519 > JAVVYT01. The sequence continues at coordinate 4,273 of JAVVYT010000090.1, forward strand.
AACCAAAATAAATGATTTTATCTATCTATTTATCTTTATAGCGTGCGGTTTTTTCTTTATAAAATACGCATTGCCTATTCTACTTCCTATAATAATAGGGGCATTTATCGCCATAATTTCTCGCAAATTTACAATCAAGATAAAGCTACCTCGCTCTTTTGGAATACCTTTACTTTTATTATTTTGGGGGATTTTATCGGTATTTTTATATCTGCTACTTTTTGTCGTTATAACAAGTCTTATAAATTTATCGCACAGCTTTCCTATTTTAAAAGACGGCATTATAAATGGGTTTTCAGCCTTACAAATAAAATACAACCTTTCATTTTTGCTATCCTTTAAAGACGTGCTTTCTGATTTTTTAATAAATCTAGTAATGAACTTAGGGAAGTTTTTAGCCTTCTTAATCTCCTTTATGCCTAATATTATACTCTATATAATAGTCACAATTATGACATCTTTTTTAACTTTTATAGAATACGATAAAATAGTATCTGCCCTTTCTAAATGGCGGATTTTTGGCAAGATAAAGGTTGTTTACTCCTTAGTTTTCAAGACTTTTTTTAGTATGGTAAAAGCACAGAGTATTTTATATTTAATAGTACTATCACTACTTTTTATAGGACTTTTTTGTCTTAAAATTAAAAATCCATTTATGGTAGCTTTTATAATTTCACTAGTCGACCTACTTCCATTAATAGGGCTTACCTTTATAATGGGAGTTTGGGGGATCTGCCTTATTCTATTAAATAACGTAAATCTTGGAATTATGATTATCCTACTTTCAGTAATTATCTTTATAATAAAAGAGGTTTTAGAGCCTAAAATAATATCTAGTAGCATAAAAATAAGCCCCCTTATAGTATTAGTGGGAGCTTATCTCAGTTATATTATATTCGGATTTATAGGACTTATGATATCGCCTTTTTTAATCTCGGTTTTATATATTTATCTTAAAAACAAGGATATTATATCGTCTTTATAAGCTCTTTTAGGTACGCTTTAAACTCGTCACCAATTTCGCTATGGCTAAGCGCTGTTTCTACTGAGGCTTTCATAACACCTAGTTTATTTCCCATATCATACCGTGTTCCCGAAAACTCAACGCCTATCATTCCTTTTTTGTTAGCTAACGTTTTCATAGCGTCGGTTAGCTGGATTTCATTGCCAGCACCGGGTTTTGTATTTTCTAGAATATCAAATATTTCACTTGGAAGTACTACTCTACCTAAAATTGAGTAAAGGGACATTATCTGATTTTCTGTTGGTTTTTCGATCATATCACGGATTTTGAAAATTTTATCCTCTAGCTTTGTAAGGTCCATTGACGAGTATTTTTTGATAGCCTCTACTGATACTTCTTTAATGCCTGCTACTCCTAAATCGTACTTATCGTACGCATTGCAAAGTTCTAGTGTTGCCGGAGTTTTGCCCATAATAACATCATCACCATAAAGCACTGCAAAAGGGTTATTGCCGATAATATTTTTAGTGCAATAAACTGCGTGGCCTAGTCCTTTAATCTCTTTTTGACGGATAAAGCAGATATTAGCAAGGTTTGAAATTTTTAAAATCTCCTCAAGCTCTTTCGCCTTATTGCCTGATAAAAGTTTATCTTCTAGCTCTGGGTGACGGTCGAAATGGTCCTCCACCGCACTTTTTCCACGGGATAGTATTATTAGAATATCGTCTATTCCTGATGCCACCGCCTCCTCCACTATGTACTGGATTGACGGCTTATCAACGATTGGAATAAGCTCTTTTGGGACAGCTTTTGTAAATGGTAACATTCGAGTGCCAAATCCTGCGGCAGGAATTACAGCCTTTGTAATTTTCATCTTCAAAATCCTCCTTTTTCTTTTTTCTTTTTTATTTTTTATTTTTTATTTTTTATTTTCTATTTTTCTATTTTTCTATTTTTCTATTTTTCTATTTTTCTATTTTATTTTA